>NZ_MVPX01000237.1:0-4593 GCF_002043085.1 Gordonia sp. i37
GGCCGGGATGCGTTGGGGCACCGCATGCGTCGCCATGTCCACGGTGGCCGCGGTGGTGGGTTTCGGTCTGCACAACGGCTGGTCGGTCGCCGCGGCGATCGGACCGATCCTCGGGGCCGCGGTGGCGGTGGTGATCACGGCCGGCTATCAACGACTCTTCGACGAGGTACGCAGCCGGCAACTCCTCATCGACGAACTGGTCGCCACCCGAGCCGAACTCGCCGACGAACAGCGGGAAGTGGGGCGGGCACGGGAACGGGAGCGACTCGCCGGCGAGATCCACGACACGGTGTCACAGAGTCTGTCGAGCATCCAGATGCTCATCTACGCGGCCGAACGCCGGGCCGGTGGACATTCGCCGGAGCTGCACACCGCGCGTACCGCGGCCGCCGACGCCCTCGGCGAGACCAGAAGACTCATCGACGAACTCACTCCGGCACCGTTGGACGGACGCTCGTTGAGCGCGGCACTACAACGGGTGACCGATGATGCGGGCGGTCACGGCCTGAGTACCCGCCTCGTCGTCGACGGCGAGCCGTTCGGGCTGCCCATGCCGGTCGAGGCGGCGCTGGTGCGGGTGGCACAGAGCGCCATCGGCAACGTCGTGCAGCATGCGCGGGCGAAGGTCCTGCGGGTCACGCTCACCTACAGCTCCGACGAGGTCCATCTCGACATCGTCGACGACGGAGCGGGTTTCGACGCCGACGCCGCGTCGGGCTTCGGTCTGACGACGATGCGCCGACGCGTGCGCGAGCTCGGCGGCGACCTCGACGTCGTCTCCGAACCCGGCCACACCTCCGTTGCGGTCGGCTTCCGGGTCGAGCCCGCGCTCCGATGACCGCACCGACCGACCCGGACTCGTCCGCGGAGCCTCCGATCTGCGTCCTGATCACCGACGACCATGCGATCGTGCGAGCCGGTCTGCGTGCGCTGCTCACCGAGTCCGACGGCATCCGGGTCGTCGGGGAGGCCGCCACCGGTGAGGAGGCGATCGCCCGGTGCACGCCGCCCGCTCCCGTACCCGACGTGGTGTTGATGGATCTGCGGCTCGGGCCGGGATTGTCCGGGGTGGAGACCACCCGACGACTGCTGACGCTGCGACCGGTGCCCCGGGTGCTGGTGGTCACCAATCACGACACCGACGCCGACATCCTCGCGGCCATCGAAGCCGGCGCGTCGGGCTATCTGCTCAAGGACACCCCACCCACCGAACTCATTGCCGCGGTGCACGCCGCAGCTGCCGGCGAAAGCGCGTTGTCGCCCATGGTGGCCACGCGGCTGATGTCACGGATGCGGGCGCCGGCCGACGCGGTGCTCACCGCGCGCGAGATCGACGTGCTCGTCGAGGTCGCCGCCGGACACAGCAACCGGGAGATCGCCAAACGCCTGCTGCTCAGCGAGATGACCGTCAAATCCCATCTCGTGCACATCTTTTCCAAACTCGGTGTACGTTCACGAACCGCTGCCGTCGACCGGGCGCGACGCGACGGCCTCATCGGCTGACCCGTTCAGGATCGTCGGAGGACCTGTTCAGCGCAGCGCGCGGACCACGTCCACGAGGTCGGCGATCAGCGGTTCGGCCTCGGCGCGTCGGTGGGACCACACCGCGACGGTGCTGATGTGCGCGCGGGTGTCACGCAACGGGATGACCTGCACCGCCTCACCGGCGAACATCCGGCCACCGATGCCCTCGCCGAGGGAGATGAGGGTGAAGGCCTGTCCGCTGGCAACCAGATGTGCAAGGCCGGCGAAATTATCGTCGGGCAACGTGATTCGTTTACGGACGCCGTGCCGGTCGAGCAGCCGGTCGAGGTTGCGGTAGATCTCGGGTGCGGCCTCGTGGTTGATCGAGGCGAACGGCACGTGCGCCAGTTCGCCGAGCGTGATCGAATCGGGTTGTCCCGCCACGATCTTGGAGCCGACGGCCACACCGACCGGGCTGCGTTCGAGGAGCAGGCTGTCGATTCCCTCACCGTCGACGGGCCCGTGGACGAGTGCGACATCCACCGCCCCGGCGCGCAGGTCTCGCAACAGCGGTGCGGTGCTCGCGGGCAGCAGTTGCGCGGCGATGTCGGGGTGGCGGTCGGCGAGCGTGTCGAGAACGTTGTCGCGCACGCTGGGCGTGACCTCCGGCGCGATCCCGATCACCGCGGGCCGCAGGGCGTGCCGCTGCGCATCGGCCACGACCGCCGGCAACGCGTCCACCCGGTCGAGGATGTCGCGGGCCCGCGGTAGCAGCGCTTCGCCGGCATCGGTGAGATCGATCCGGTGGTGCGCGCGGATGAACAACGGTGTGCCCAACTCGCGTTCGAGATCCTTGATGCGCTGGCTCAGCGGCGAACCCGCCATGTGCAGCCGGGCGGCGGCTCGCGTGAAGCTGCGCTCCTCGGCGACGGCGACGAAGTAGCGCAGATGGGGCAGGTCCACGCCCTTCACGATAGGACACCGAACCATCACCCTCCGCCGGGTGCGCGCCATGACCGCAACGATCATCTCGCCGTTCGCGAATCGGTCGTGGTGGCCATCGGACGATGTCGATAGCGTCGGTCTCGACGCGAATACCGGTATCGGCCCCCCGACGAGGAGATCGGTGCCGGACAGACCACGCGAAGGAGCGTACCGATGACCGTGCGACGACCCATCCGCATCGCCAATTTCTCCGGCTACCTCGGCGATCGCCGGACCGCCATCGACGAGGCCATCGCCGGCGACCCCGTCGACGTGCTCATGGGCGATTATCTCGCCGAGATCACCCTCGCGTCACTGTCGGCGGTGCACCACCGTGACCCCTCCCGCGGATACGTCGAATACTTCGTGCGCCAGCTGCGCCCCCACCTGGCGACAATCGCCGAGCGCGGCATCAAGGTCGTGACCAATGCGGGCGGATTCGCGCCCGACCGGCTCGCGGAGGCATTGCGTAACGAACTCGCCGACGCCGGGGTCACGGTGAGCGTCGCACACGTCGAGGGCGACAACATCCTCGCCGACCTGGCCGATCTGCAGGCCACCGGACATCGCTTCGACAACCTTGATTCGGGTGCGCCGCTCGATTCCTGGGCGGCCCGGCCGATCGCGGCCAACGCCTACCTCGGCGGCTGGGGAATCGCCGGAGCGCTGCGCGCCGGCGCCGACATCGTGGTCTGCGGCCGCGTCACCGATGCGTCACTGACCGTCGGTCCGGCGGCGTGGTGGCATGACTGGTCCGCCGACGACTGGGATGCGTTGGCCGGGGCCGTGGTCGCCGGCCACATCATCGAATGCGGTGCTCATGCGGTCGGCGGGAACTTCTCCGGTTTCCACGAGATCCCCAACCGCACCACACCGGGTTTCCCGATCGGCGAGGTCGCCGCCGACGGCACGTGCGTCATCACCAAACACGCCCGGGACGGGGGAGCGGTCACCGCAGACACCGTCACCGCCCAGCTCGTCTACGAGATCCAGGGCCCGATCTATCTCAACCCCGATGTCACCGTCCACCTCGACCACGTGCGGGTCGATCAGGCCGGCCCCGATCGTGTCACGGTGTCCGGCGCGGCCGGCACCCCGCCGCCACCGACCACCAAGGTCGCCCTCTTCGGCACCGTCGGCGCGAGCGTGGTCAACACGGTATTCGTCACCTCACCGCATGTCGAGGAGAAGATCGCCCTCATCCGCGACCAACTGAACCGGGATCTGCCCGACGGGGTGCAGATCGACCTCACCCAGGTCGGTGAGCCCGCCGACGACCCCGAATCCCAGTGGGCGGCAACGGTTGCGCTGCGCGTCATGGCTGTCGCCGACGATGCCGAAACGCTCACGCGCGCAGAGATGGGGTCACGCCTGGGCAGCCTGTACCTGCAGGGCATCCCCGGCTATTTCCACGACGGTGCCGCCGGACTGCATTCCCGTCCCCAACCCCGGGTCGACTACTGGCCGGGCCTCCTCCCACAGAGTGCACTGCAGCACCGGGCGATCCTCGACGACGGCACCGTCATCGACGCCGCCGTGCCACCTGCCACCGCGACGACCCCCCAACCCGTGCATCCCGAGCCCGGTGAGGCACCGCTTCCCGAGCGCGTCACCCGCGCGCCACTGGGCACCGTCGTGCATGCGCGCAGCGGCGACAAGGGCGGCAACTCCAATGTTGGTGTGTGGACCCCGGATCCGCGGGTGTGGCCGTGGCTGCGGCGATTCCTGTCCACCGACGAGATCCGCCGCCTGATTCCCGAGACCAAGGACATCGACGTGGTGCGCCACGAGTTCCCCGATCTGCGGGCAATCCACTTCGTGTTCAAGGGCCTGCTCGGCACAGGCGGATCCTCGAACCTGCGAATCGACCAGGTGGGCAAGGCGATCGGGGAGTATCTACGCTCGCGACAGGTGCTGATCCCCGACGACCTGCTGACCGCCGACGCGACTGTTCCCGACCTGACCGCCGCGGACCACGAGGAGCTGGTGTGACCACCCTGACCGACCGACTGCGCGCGGCCATCGCCGCGCCGGCCACCGACGACTCCTTTGACCCCGCAACAGAACTCGCCGATGTGCTGGGCGGCATCGGCATGTCGGCAGACGACATCGGCGGCACGGTCACCTTCGACGGCGCCGACCCGG
>NZ_MVPX01000238.1:0-200 GCF_002043085.1 Gordonia sp. i37
GGTCCGCGGCGGCGCCGGCCAGGACATCGCCGTGGATCTGCGGAGCGCACCACATCGGTTGTGTCCCTTCTACGATCGCCGGTGGGAGATGCTGAACGGTTATCCGCCGGCCACCCCGTCGAACCCCTCGAACGCGCTGGGATTCCGCTTCTACCGCACCGGCGACGATCGGTGGATGATGCCGCTGAACCCGTATCCGA
>NZ_MVPX01000239.1:0-68824 GCF_002043085.1 Gordonia sp. i37
GCGCACGACCGCCGAACTCCTCGACGAACCGCACTATCGGGATGTTCTCGCCGACATGCCGCTCATCGAGATCACCCGCATCGCCGACGGCGACCCCGTCCCGCTGCCCGGAGGGGTCGACCAGCCCCTCGACGGCATCCGGGCGTTGGGCATGGGACATGTGATCGCCGGCGCCGGGGTCGGCCGGGCACTGGCCCTGCACGGCGCCGACGTGCTCAACGTATGGCGTCCCGACGAACTCGAGCACGACGCGACCTATGCCACCGCCAACGTCGGCGTACGGTCATCGACGATCAATCCCTACGACGCCGACGGTGCCGCCCGGATTCGTCGGCTGCTCAACGACGCCGACGTGTTCTACGCGAACCGCCGGCCCGGCTACCTCGACAAGATCGGACTGTCCGCCGATGCCGCCGCCGACGGACATCGCGGGATCGTCTACGCCACCGCCTCTCTCAACGGTGAGCACGGCCCGTGGTCGTCACAGGTCGGATTCGATCAGACCGCGGGCAGCCTGACCGGGATGATGCTGCTCGAGGGCGGGGGCGACAAGCCCAAGCTCCCACCGATTCTCGTCGTCAACGACTACATCGTGTCGTGGTTGCTCACCGCGGGAATCGTCGAAGCCCTCACCCGCCGCGCCCGCGACGGCGGCAGTTACCGGGTGCATGTGTCGCTGACCCGGGCTGCACTCTGGATCATCGGGATGGGTGTGTTCGATCGTGGTTACGCCCACGAGATCGCCGGCACCGATGTCGGCGACGGCACCCATCGTTATCTCGATCCCGAGACCTTCACCGCCGAGACACCGCTCGGGGCGTATCAGGGTGTCACCGACCAGGTCCGGATGAGCCAGACGCCGGGGCGCTACCGCACGGTGCTGGTTCCGCGCGGCTCGTGCCGGCCGGAATGGCTTGCGCGACCGGACTGATCAGACCGGACTGATCAGTAGGCGGATGCCGGGCCGAGAGGAGTGATCCCATGATGTCGTTGCGCCACATCCGGGTGCGCGCGCACCCGGGACTTCCAGGCGTTCTCGCCGTAGGTGCTGAAGATCGGATTGTCCGGGTCCGCCTCGACACCGCGGGACAACGCCGCGAGCTCCGGCGGCAGTTCGATGATCGGGATCGTGGCATCGAGAGCCGGATTCAGGAAGAACGGTATCGAGATACGGTCGGTGCCGGGGCGCGGCGCGCGCACCCGATGCCGGGTCGCGCGCAGGTAACCGCCGGTGGCCACCTCGAGCAGTTCACCGATGTTGACGATGAACGCGCCCGGCTTCGGCGGCACATCGACCCAGGTGCCATCCAGCGTTTCCACCTGCAGCCCTTCGGAATCCGGTTCCACCAGCAGCAGCGTGAGGACACCGGAATCCTTGTGCGCTCCGACGCCCTGGTCCCGGTCGATGCTGCCCGGGTAGCGCACCACCTTGAGCAGGGTCGCCGGACGGTCGGCAAACGCGTCATCGAAGTAGCCGGCCGGCGCTCCGAGTGAGGCCGACCACTGCCGCAGCAGGCGCACGCCCACCTCCGACACCGCGTCGATCCACGCCTCGAACGCCGCACGGAATCCGGCGGGACGCTCCGGCCACAGGTTGGGGCCCTGTAGGTTCCAGTACCCGTGCGCACCGTCGACGACGGGCCGGTCCGGGCCGATGTCGACCTGTTCGCGCCAGTCGACGAGTCCGTTCGTCAACTCACCGCCGAGACGTGAATAACCCCGGAACGCGGGACTGTCCAGCTGGGAGATCCGCCGCTTCTCGGCGTCGGGCAACGCGAAGAACTCACGGGCCAGTCGCAGGACCTCGTCGATCCGCGCCGGCGCGATGCCGTGTCCGACGAGGTAGAAGAATCCGTGCTGGTGGGCGGCCTCGCGCAGCGCGGTCGCGAAGGCCTGCCCGTCGGTGTCGGCTGCGGTGAGGTCGAGGGTGGGCAACATGACTCCATGGTGGCACCCTCACGTGCGCCACGCGGCCCGAGAGACACCTCCGCGATCGTCAGTCGA
This sequence comes from Gordonia sp. i37, assembly GCF_002043085.1. Lineage (NCBI taxonomy): Bacteria > Bacillati > Actinomycetota > Actinomycetes > Mycobacteriales > Gordoniaceae > Gordonia > Gordonia sp. i37. Next base: position 2,005 of record NZ_MVPX01000239.1, read on the forward strand.
GCCAACGCCGGCCCGTGCGTAGGTGGGCGGCCCTGGTCGACGGTTCCATGCGCTCGAGATTGGCCACCACGAACGACGACCGGCGGTTGCGGTCGAGAACGTCGCGATGATCGGCGACGAACGTCCAGTACAGGCCGTCCCACTCCGCGCACCACGGTCCCTTGCGGAGGTCGGACATCTTGCGCAGGTAGTTGCTGCCCGAGACGTACGGCTTGGTGGTGATGGCGGTGCCCGCGGCGAACTGGCTCATCCCGTAGACGTTGGGCACCATCACCCAGTCGTAGGCGTCGACGAACATCTCCATGAACCACCGATAGACCTCGTCGGGATGGGTTCGCAAGAGACACATGGCATTACCGAGGATCATCAACCGCTCGATGTGATGCGCCCAGCCGCAGTCCAGGACGTGGCGCACGACACCGTCGACCGGCACGAGCCCGGTCTGCGCCGTCCACCAGCCCGGCGCGAGTGCGCGGCGATGTCCCAGCCGATTGGCGGTCCGCATCGTGCGACCGTGGACCACGTAGGTGGCGCGCATGTACTCGCGCCACCCGATGAGCTGACGGACGAATCCCTCGAGCCCGGCGAGCCCGATCTCGCCCTGCCCGCCGACCTCGAGTGCGCGGCGCAGCACCGTCCGCGGTGACACTAGGCCGATGTTGAGGGCGGGCGTGAGCATGGCGTGGAAGAGGTACGGATTGGTGGTGCTGATGGCGTCCTCGTAGGGGCCGAACCCGGCGAATCGCTCGGCGAGAAAGTCCTCGAACATCTCGCGCGCCCCACGGTGGTCGGTGGCCCACCGAAACGCCCGCGCGTCGCCGGGATTGTCGGGGAACTCCTTCTCGACCCATTCGATGGCCGCGTCGACGTGTTCGTCCGGATCGGGAAACCGCGGCACGGCCACGTCGAGCCTGCGGGGGAGCGGCTTGCGGTTGTCGGCGTCGAAGCTCCAGCGTTTGCCTGCGGGCACGCCTGCGCTGTCCACGAGAATGCCGAGGCGGCGCCGCTGCCACGTGTAGAACTCGCTCATCCGGGCGGTCGGGCCGTCGAAGAATTCGGTGATCTGGCGTCGTGAGGTGAGGAAGTTGGGGCTCTCGGCGGTGGCCTCGGCGTCGAGGTCGATCCCGGCGTCGGCCAGGGCGCCGCACACATCGGCGGCGAGCCAGTCGTCGACGACGTCGTAGAGGTGCACCGACGACGGGCGCAGCCGCCGCACCACAGCGCTCAGGGATTCTCGGCTGGTGGTCGCGGAGTCGGTCTCGATGATCTCGACGTCGAATCCGTGGCGGCGCAGCCGCTGTGCGAACCGGCGCATCGACACACGATGCAGGATCAGCTTCTGCCGGTGGAAGCGGTACTGGCGGAACAGCAGATCGTGCTCGACGAGAACGAACCGCGTGCCGGGCTCGGCGTTCAGATGTGATTCGAACAACTGGTGCGGCATCACCAGGCGCAACTCGGACATCGGTGGATCATCCTCTTCTCGCAGCGGCCGTGACGAGAACCGTCGTTACCGGTACGTCCTTTGCCTGGAGTTCGACGCCTCGCGACATGCGGATCTCTTCGGCCGGTCGCCTCGGCGTGTCGGCGTGGTTGTCCACAGCGGCTCGGACGTGGCGCGGGCCACGATCGGTGGACGTGGGAGACTACCTGGCGGCCCGGCCACCAACCCGACCCCCCGATCGCAACCGAACCCCGACGAGCAACCGAACCCGAGACGAACCCACGAGGCGGCGATGGACAGTGCAACTCAGCCCACGCTCATGCAGGCGTGGGAGACCAACCGATCGATCCAACGATCCGCGGCCGTCCGGCTGTTCGCCGCGACCAACTCCGCGCTCTACGTGACATTGATGGAGCGTCACCTCGACTTCGGGGCGCGCCGGTCGGAAACCGATCTGGCGATCCGGCTCGAACGCGACATGGCCGAACTCGGCGTCGGCGACCAGCCCCACGGCATGGATCTGCTGAAACTGTGGGCCAAGAACGGGTGGCTGCATCGGATGGCCGACCCGGTCGTCGCGACCCAGAACCTGTGCTACCTCACCCCCGAGGCGCGCTCGGTGCTCGATTACATGCGGCGGCTGCGCCGGGAGGACTCGGTGGCCACCGCGGGTTCGATCAACGGCATCGCGGCAGGTTTGCGGCGCGTGGCCGGTCAGGTCAGCGACGACCCCAGCTACATCCGTGAGGACCTCACCCATCAGATCGAGGAACTCGACGCCGAACTCGCCGACCTCGACGCCGGTCGCCGGCGCCGACCGGATCTGCGGGCCGCCGAGGACGAGGCCCGCGCCATCGCCTACCAGATGGAGCAGATCATCTCCGACATCGGGCAGTACGGCAGCATGCTCGACCGCATCACCACCGCGCTCCTCGACGATCCGAACGACTCCGATCTGGCCTATCGGGACCGGCAGCGGCAGATGTTCGACGATTACGAGGCCTTGCTGGAGTCCTCGCAGAGCGCGTCCTATCACGCGTTCACGCACATGATCGGCGACCCGACCCAACGGGCTCGATTGGTCTCCGACATCGAGACCGTCACCGCGCATCTGCCCGCCATCGATCCAGGGTTGCGATCGGTGATGGACAACTTCTTCGTGCTGGTCACCCAGCAGATCGACGAGGTCGGCCGGATCCGTCGCCGCTGCGCGCGTCGGATCCGCCGATTCGTCGCCTCGGGAACCCTCGAGCAGAGCCGCGGTATCGCCCGCCAACTCAACGACGCCCTGGCCACGGCCAACGAACTGCTCACGATCTCTCTCGCCGATCGGCGGCTGGGTTACGAATTGCCGCTGGCCACCCCCGCGCTGACGTCCAACGGGCGTCTCGCGTTCGAGATCCGCACCCCTGAACCCCCGCAACCGGCGGTACCCGCGACAGGGGAGACCGATCTCGATTCGTTCGTTTCGCTGGCCGGCCAGGTCGACACCGTCGAACTCACCGAGGTGGTCAACAACGCGGTCGTCGACGGTCCGGTGGCGTTGTCGGAGGTCATCCATTCCCTCGACGACCCCTATCTCGCCCACGTGATCGTGTTGTGGTCGTGGGCGTTGCGGCAATCGTCGGCCACCGGCGACCCCGTGGCGACCGAGTTCATCCGATTCCGGTCCCTCGACGGCGAGGACCGTCTCATCGAGATTCCCGCCCTGCATTTCACCGAACCCATCCCCACCGCGGAGGTCGACGTCCTGTGACCGATCAGTCAGAACGGTTTCCCGCGAAGGGGTTCAGCGCCGAGGGGTTCAACGCCAAGGGGTTCAGTACCGAGGAGTTCAACGGCTACGACGACCTGCCCGCGGTGAGCCGGACCGCCGTCGAGGAAACAAAGGTCCCCCGCTTCGACGGGGACGTCTCGGCGATGCCCGACCGCGCCTGCTGGGCGTTGCAGAATCTACTCACCCGGCGCTATGTCAGCGGCGACCGCACTCCCCAGCTGTGGTCCTGGATCGTCGAATACCAGGAGTCCCTACGCATCCGGCTGTCCGAACTCGATCTGCGGCTGCGCCTGGTCACCGAACTCGAGGTCGCCTTCGTCGAGCAGGTGGGCTACGACTCCCGTTGGGGTAGAAGACTACTCAAGCGCGAGACGATCCAGGCCTACGACGCGATCCTCGCCCTGCACCTGGCCAAACACATGCGGGCCGCGCGCGAAGATCAGGTATTGATCACCCACGAGGAGATCCACGAACTGTTCGCCGGCGTCTCCAACACCATCGATCGCGACCTCGCCCTGTTCGACAAACGCATCGACAAGGCGATCGACAAGCTCGAGGAACTCGAGTTGCTGCGCCGCCATCGCGACGACCCCGACACCTTCACCGTGAGTCCGGCGATCACCGCGATCATGACGGCATCGGTGATCACCGATCTGCAGCACCAGTTCGAGCAATTCATCGGTGCCGGCGAGGAGGCCGACGCGCAGACGCTCGATCGCTCCGCGCCCGAATCCGGAGACGACGGTTCGGGATACCTCGCCGAGGGCGATCGGGACACCGACGACGGTGACGACACCGAGGATGACGACACGGACGAAGGAGATGACTGGTGAGCGATCGTGTCGACCAGTTCCACCTGTCGCGGTTGCAGTTGATCAACTGGGGCGTCTTCGACGGGTATCATTCGATTCCGTTCAGCGCCAACGGTTCTCTGGTGACCGGCTCGTCGGGCAGCGGTAAGTCCTCGCTTCTGGACGCCATCTCCCTGGCCTTCCTGCCCGACCATCGGCGCAACTTCAACGCCTCCGGCGACGCCACGGCGGCCGGATCGGCGAGTGGTCGGCGGACCGTCGGCAAGTACGTGCGTGGAGCATGGGGCGAGCGGCGCGACGGCGTGAACTCGACGCGCGAGATCATGTACCTGCGCGGCACCGGGCCGGCCTGGGCGGCCATCGCCGTCACCTACACCTCCACCTCGGGTGTGTCGATCACCGGCCTCGTCCTCAAGTGGCTCGCTGCGGGCAAGATGACCGACGCCCACAGCGCCTACTATCTCGCCGACGGCGACGCCGACATCGTCGACGCCTGTAACGAGTGGGCGGCCAACGGGCACAATGCGGCCCGGCTCCGTGAGCGCGGTTGGCGGGGCGGTCCCGGCGAGGGGAAGTACCTCGCGTCGCTGTACTCGCTGATCGGCATCCGCGGCTCCGAGGCCGCCCAGCAGCTGTTGGGAAAGGCCAAGTCGCTCAAGAGCGTCGGCGGGCTGGCCCAGTTCGTCCGTGAGTTCATGCTCGACGAACCGACCAGCATCGCGGGTATCAAGGATGCACTCGAGCAGATCGATCCGCTCGTCGAGGCCCGCGAATTCCTGGACGTCGCACGTCGCAAACGCACCATCCTCGGCAACATCGAGGCCGTCCAGGAACGGTATGCGACCGAGTCGGCGAAGTTCTCGGTGCTCGACACCATCGACAGCGCGACCATCCGTGCCTACGTGACCAACCTGCGGATCCGCAACGCCGAACCCGAGATCGCCGACCTCGACGATCAGATCGCCCGTCTCGACGGCGATCTGGCCGCGCTGACCTCCCAGCACGATCAACTTCGCCAGGATCACAGCCATCTGCTGTCGCGAATCTCCTCCAGCACAGCCGATCTCGCACCACTACAGGAACAGCTCGCCGCGGCCGGCAAAGCGGCGAGCGAGGTGTCGATGCGGCGGGCCTCGTTCGACTCGAAGATGTCGGCGCTCGACGTGGAGATCCCCGAGTCGGCCGAGGACTTCTGGGAGACACGCGAATCCCTCATCGAGGAGGCGACACGGCTCGACGGGCAACTCGAGGCCGGAAAGGGACACTACGCCGAACTGCTGGCCGCGGAGGTCGCAGCTCGGAGCCGCCGCGACGCCGCTGCCGACGAGCTGGCCCGGGTGCGCGAGGCCGGATCGGCGCTGCCGCGCGCCGAGCACGAGATGCGCCGGGTGATCGCCGACGCGTTGCAGCTCGACGACTCCGAATTGCGCTATGTCGCCGAACTCGTCGAACTCGACCCGGAGCAGGAGCGGTGGCGTCCGGCGGTGGAGAAGGTGCTGCGTAACGCCGGTCTGCGATTGCTGGTGCCGGATCGCCATTTCAATGCCGCCCTGCGGTTCGTGAACACCCACGACATGCGTGGGCGGATCCAGTTGCATCATGTCGAGCGCCGCACGGCGGTGCTGCCCGACCCCGGCACGCTGGCCGCGACCCTGCGTCCGGTCGATCCGGAGCACCCGAGCTCGGCGGAAGCCCTGACGCTGCTCGCCCGACTGGGCAATTACGTCTGCGTCGACGATCCGGCCGAATTCGCCGACCATGCCAAGGCGGTCACCGATCGCGGCCTGCGCAAGGACTCCGCGAAGCTGGCCATCAAGGACGACCGGCAGGCACTGCGGCCCTCGCAGTACATCTTCGTCGGCAACGTCGACGCCAAGGTCGCCGCCCTCGGTGAGGAACTCGACCACGAGGACAGCATTCATGCTGCGGCGCGCGAGGCCACCGCCGTCCTCGAACGCGAGCGAGCCGACAAACAACGCCGCCGCGACCTCTACCGCACTGTGTGCGAGCAGTTCACGCAGTGGAGTGAGATCGACGTCGAGTCCGCCGACGATCGCGCCGAGCGGCTCTCGGAGCAGTACGAACTGTTGATGGAAGAGCATCCCGACGTCGAGGCACTGCAACGCAAGGCCGAGGAGATCTGGGAGCAGGTCCGCGCGGCGATCTCCCAGGCCGCGCTCGTGCGTGACCGGATCGCGACCCAGGACGAGCGCCGGACGCAGTTGCTCGATCTCGTCGACCGCCTCAAGGCCGAGGACATCTCCGGTCCCGCACAGGCGGCCCTCGACACGTTCCGTGAGGATTCTGCGGCCACCCTCGATGTGCTCGCACCGGATCCCTACCGCCAGGAACTGATCAAGGCCGTTGGGCGCGACCGGGATCGGATGCGCGCCGATGCGCGTCGCTCCCGGGACGAACTGGCTCGTATCCTCGCGACCTACGACGAGGAGTTCCCCGACGAGATCCCCAACGACAGCAGCGATTTCGACGAGCGCATCTATGACTACGTCGCGTTGTGCCGCCGCATCGACGAGCGGGAGCTACCCGCGGCCTACGAGCGGATGCGCCGGCTCATCACCGAGCAGGCGCCGGGTGCGATCCTCAACCTGCACATGGCCGCCGACGCCGAGGAGCGCCGGATCGTCGAGCAGATCGAGCGGGTCAACACGGGCCTGGGTGCGGTCGCGTTCAATCGTGGCACCCGACTGCGCCTGCAGCCGGGACGCAAGAACCTCGGGGCCGCAGCCGAACTCACCGAAAAGGCGCGTCAGATCGCGGGGCGGTCGACCGCCGTCGCGTTCGGCGATGAGCAGGCCATCCTCGAGCAGTACGCCGACATCCTCCTGCTGCGCGAACGCCTGGCGGGGGCGACCCCGGAGGACCGGCAGTGGACGCGCGACGCGCTCGACGTCCGCAACCGTTTCGACTTCTACTGTGAGGAGCACGACGCCGAGACCGGGGAGACGATCCGCACCTACAGCAATGCCGGCGACAATTCCGGTGGCGAGCAGGAGAAGCTCATGGCCTTCTGTCTGGCCGGCGCATTGAGCTTCAACCTCGCCAGCCCGCATGGCGACGACAACCGACCGATCTTCGCGCAGTTGATGCTCGACGAGGCATTCTCCAAGTCCGACCCGCAGTTCGCCCAGCAGGCGCTCTCGGCGTTCCGCAAGTTCGGCTTCCAGCTGATCATCGTCGCGACCGTGCAGAACACCAGCACCATCCAGCCCTACATCGACAACGTGGTGATGGTGTCGAAGTCCGAGGCGGCCGGTGGTCGCCCGGTGGCGACGGCGACGTCGACCTCGATCGGTGCGTTCTCCGACCTGCGTCGGGCGTCGGGGAAGAACCGGCTGATCTGACCCGAACCCCCGACGCTGGAGGCTAGCGGCCGGCCCCGCGGTATTTGCGGTGGTACTCGGCGTATACGTCGGCGTTCTTCTCCTTCTCCCGACGGGAGACCAGATCGGGATCGAAGCCGTGCTGCGACAACCGGTAACGCCGGTAGACGCGGTTCAGTGCGACCGAGAAGAAGATGTAGGGGATGAGGATGGGCACGGTCATGTTCGCCCGGATCAGCCAGTCGGCCGGCACGAACAACATCGGGACGAGGATGATCACGCAGGGCACGGCCCACCACGCGACCATGCGCAGGGCGGCATACGGACCGGTCAGATCGTTGAAGACCCAGTCGCGCATCGAGTCCGGAAGCTTCGCCCCGTAGTGGTACTTGATGTACTGCAGCCCGTGCGGTCGATCACCGTCGCGGCCGGAACCGGATGTCGTCGAGGTGTCCTGCGACGCACGCGATGTCGCAGCACGGCGGTTCGTGTCAACCATGGGGGTTCCTCTTGTCGGTGACCGGTCTTTGTACCCGAGTTTCCCAGACCGACGATCCGGACGATACTCCGGTATACGGCTTCATGAAATCGAGTAATCGATGAACCACTAATCAGTAGTGCACGACTGAATTGTACGCCGTGTACGCGCGGGGACGCCACGACGGTCCGGCGGAGGACGTCACCGCGCGCGACAACTCAGCGCGCGACATCTCAGCGCGCAAGCGGGCTGTAGAACACCAGCCCGTTGCCCTTGTTGTCGTAGACCACCGCGCGCCGTTCGTGCGCGTCGTCGTAGGGGCCCTTGACGATGCCGCCACCGCTGGCCTCGATCGCCCTGGCGGCCGCGTCGACGTCGGCGGTCTTGATCCCGACCACGACCTGTCCGGGAATCGGATGATCGACCTCGGTGGCCAGGGCCAGGGTGACCGGCCCGCCGTCGAGGGCTGCGAAATGCGCGCCGTCGCGGAATTTCAGTGTCATACCAAGCGATTCGCCGTAGAACTTGATCGACTCGTCGAGGTCGTCGGTGGACAGGATGATCATCTTCACTTCGTGGTCACTCATCGAGAACTCCTCATCGTCGGGGTTCTCTCAGCGTAGGTCGGGCGACGGCGGCCGGGATGAGTCGGTGGTCCCTGATCGGGTCATCTTCAGGCCGGCGACCGCCGCGACGATACCCGCGATGAAGAGCAACTTGGCGACCGAAACCCCCTCGCTACCGGTGACCATGGAATACGTCACGGTCAGCGTCGCCCCGACACCGACCCATACCGCGTAGGCGGTGCCGATCGGCAGCGACGAGGCGGCCCAGCCGAGTCCGGCCATACTCAGCGCGAGCCCCACCAGGAACACCGCGACAGGCACCGGTTCGGTGAATCCGTTGGACCGGTCCAGGGCCACCGCCCACACCGCCTCGCACACGGCCGAAGCCAGCAGGATCAACCAGGCCATGTCAGCTCACCGCCTTGAGACCGACGACGCAGCCGACGAGGAGCACGAGAAGCCCGACTCGCACGACAGTCGGCCGTTCCTGTCCCGTGACGACACCCCAGACGACGGTCAGAACCACACCGATGCCCACCCACACCGTGTACGCGGTGCCCAGCGGCAACGACGTCAGCGCGAGAGCGAGTCCGAGCATGCTGAGCGTCAGGGCAACCACGAAGACCACCACCGGCAGTGGCTGTCGAAACCCTCGTGACGCCGACAGTGCAGCCGCCCACACGGCTTCGAGTACGCCGGAAATGATGAGAATGAGCCAGGCCATGGCGACCGACCTCCACTTTCGTGGCAGTCTTGTCGCTCGGCGGGTACTGCTCCCTCGTCCGCGGTCCTGGAATGGACTCCGATGTCCACGGTAGCAACGACGTCAACTCCCGGCGTTCACGCGAGAATTTCAGGCGCCGGGTTTTCCGGGGTCGGCGGTGTGGCGAGTCCCTCGTTCACCCATCCAGACCGCGACGACCAGCGTGACGAAACAGATCGCGGAGCCGACCACCACGGCGACGAGCGCCGTGACGCCCGCGTCTGCGCCATGTCCCACCAGCGAACCGGCAACGGCACCGACCACGAATTGCAGGGCACCCAGCAATGCGGCTGCCGCGCCGGCTCGTTCGGGGTGTCGTTGCAGTGCCAGCGCGGTGACGCTGGGGCCGATGATGCCCCACGACGAAGCGATCAGGGCGAATCCGAGAAGGAGCGGGATCAGCGCGCCGCTGCTGCCGGCGCCGATCATCGCCACCGAGGCGACGACCAGTACCCCTGCACCGCAGGCCATCTGACGGACCGGATCGGCGAACCGCACCCACCGTGCACACGCCATCAGGCACAGCCCGTTGATCGCGAATACCGCGGAGAACACGGCAGGCGGGCACCCGTGCACGACCTGCAGTGCGAACGGCGAGCCGGTGATGTAGGCGAACAACGACCCGAATCCTGCTGCGCCCGTACCGATCACGAGTAGGAATCGCAGGTCGCCGAACAGGACACGGTAGGAGACGAAGGCACCTCCCGGGCCACCGGCGGTTCGGCGATCGGTCGGTAGGGACTCGCCGACCCAGGCCGCCGTCGAGATCACGAGTAACGCGCCGATCACCGCCAGCACGGCGAAGACCGTCCGCCACGTGCCGACCAGGAGGATCGCACTGCCCAGCAGCGGGGCGATGACGGGCCCGAGGCCGACGACCACGGTCAGGACGGCGAAGACCGACACCAACCGCGGACCGCTGCAGCGGTCGCGCACCACCGCGCGGGCGATCACCACACCCGCCGAGCCACCCAGCGCCTGCAGCAGGCGACAGACGACGAGTACCGACACGCTGGGAGCAAAGGCGCAGGCGACCGAGGCGACGGTGAACAGCACCAATCCGGCGAGGAGAGGTCGGCGGCGGCCGAACCGGTCCGAGAGCGGACCCATGACGAGTTGACCGAGGCCGAGCCCGATCATCGACACCACCAGGGTGGCCTGCGCCCCGGCCGGCGTCGTCGACAGATCGGTGGCCGCCTCGGGTAGGGCGGGCAGATAGAGATCGGTGGAGATCGGTCCGAACGCCGACAAGGCACCGAGGACCACGAGCAGTCGGCCGCGAACGCCCGACGTGTCCGGGATTCCGTCGGTTCCCGCCGTGGACCTCCCGATGCCTGCCATGAAACTCACTGTAGGAGGGGCGCAGAGCACCCCGTAACCGAGTACCTCCGACCCGGAGTCATCGACGCCATCGTCAATACCCGCTTTACTGGTGTGGTGACTCTTGCTCTCCGGACTCCCGGAAATACGCGCCGAACGATGGTTCTGGTGATGATCGCGGCGGCGATGATCGTCGCGTGGTCGATCGCCGCGCCGCATGCACACGCGGACGAGGGAGCAGGAGGCCTCGATCCGGTCCTCGGCACCGCATATGCGCAGGCGTCGGCGGCAGCCCGCGCCGACGGCGTCCCCCTGCACATCACCTCTGGCGCGCGGACGCCGCCCGGCAGCAACAACTGTGGGACGAGGCGATCGCCACCTACGGCAGTCCGGCGCAGGCTCGCCGGTGGGTGTTGCCACCGTCGGAGTCGACGCATGTCGGGGGTCATGCCATCGACGTCGGACCGCAGGCCGGTGCCCGGTGGCTGCAGGTCAACGGCTTCCGCTGGGGCCTGTGCCGCACCTTCGACAACGAGTGGTGGCACTTCGAGGTCGCGACCATTCCGGGCGCTCCGTGCCCACCCATGTGGCCGGATGCGGCCGCACGGATCGACGCGCATCGGGGTGCATGATCATGACGACCTCCCCACCGCCCGGGATTTGCGACGATGGACAGATGTCAGAGCTGACGTATGAGGAGTTCGGCCGCCGTTTCTTCGAGGTGGCCGTCACCGAGAAACGGGTGGGGAGCGCCTTCTCGGCGATCACCGGCGACTCCTTCGACGTGGGGCCGATCCCGTCGGGACCCGGCGGGATCGCCAAGGTCCAAGCCCGTGTCAGTATCGACGAGCCGCAGATCATCCGCGACATCTCCGAGCTGATCACCTTCACCGTGCGCATTCCGCTGTCGATCCGGCTGCTGGTCGATCTCAAGGTCGATCGCATCCGCTACGACGTCGACGGGTCGGTGCGGCTCGCACTCACCGCCCGCGCGGTCGAACCCCTGCAACTCCACATCGACGTCACCCCGCCGCGTCCCGCGGATGTGACGGTGGGCGTCGCCTCCCGCAATCTGCGAGGCGAGATCATCCGGCTCGTCGCGCAGGTCGACGACGAGATCAAGCGCTTCATCGCCCGCGATGTGGCCGCCCGGATCGAGGATCCGGAGGTCACCAGCGCCCGGACCATCGACGTCGAGGCCGAGCTCGGCCGGGCCTTCGAGTCCATGTGAGACCGAGTCCATGTGAGGCGCAAGCCCTTCCACGGGGCCGGCATATGCCGGTGGTGAACGACCAGAGCCCCGATCCCCGGTGCGATACCGGGAAACGGGGCTCGTCAGGAACGTGACCGGCCGGTGACGCGTCAGCCGCGCACGGACTCCAGCGCCGAGTTCAATGTCGCGCTCGGGCGCATCACCTTGTCGGTGAGATCGTTGTCGGGGGCGTAGTAGCCACCGATGTCGACCGCGGTGCCCTGGACGTCGTTGAGTTCGGCGACGATGGTCTGTTCGTTCTCCTCGAGCGTCTTGGCAAGCGGCGCAAAGTACTTCGCCAGATCCGCATCCTCGGTTTGTTCCGCGAGCGCCTTCGCCCAATACAGCGCGAGGTAGAACTGGCTGCCCCGGTTGTCGAGTTCACCGGTGCTGCGTGAGGGGCCCTTGTTGTTCTCCAGCAGCTTGCCCGTCGCGGCGTCGAGCGCCTTGGCCAGCACCTTCGCCTTCGGGTTGTCGTTCTTGCGTCCGAGATCCTCGAGACTGACCGCGAGCGCCAGGAACTCGCCGAGCGAATCCCACCGCAGGTGGTTCTCCTCGATGAGCTGCTTGACGTGCTTGGGAGCCGAGCCACCCGCACCGGTCTCGTAGAGCCCGCCACCGGCCATCAGCGGCACGATCGAGAGCATCTTGGCGCTCGTTCCGAGCTCCAGGATCGGGAACAGGTCGGTGAGGTAGTCGCGCAGGATGTTGCCGGTCGCGGAGATGGTGTCGAGGCCGCGGATGAGGCGTTCCATCGTGTACCGGATAGCCCGTACCTGCGACATGATCTGGATGTCGAGGCCCTCGGTGTCGTGATCCTTCAGGTAGGTGTGCACCTTGGTGATCAGTTCGTTCTCGTGCGGACGGTACGGATCGAGCCAGAACACCACCGGCATACCGGATTCCCGGCTGCGGGTGACGGCGAGCTTGACCCAGTCGCGGATCGGCGCGTCCTTGACGATGCACATGCGGAAGATGTCACCCTCTTCGACGTCCTGGGACAGCAGCACCTCGCCGGTCGCGAGATCGGTGATGTTGGCGACGCCGTCGGTGGGGATCTCGAAGGTCTTGTCGTGCGACCCGTACTCCTCGGCCTTCTGCGCCATCAGACCGACGTTGGGCACGGTGCCCATGGTGGTGGGATCGAACTGCCCGTTGGTCTTACAGAAGTTGATCATCTCCTGATAGATGCGGGAAAAGGTCGACTCGGGATTGACGGCCTTGGTGTCCTTGGGCCGGCCGTCGGCGCCATACATCTTGCCGCCGGCGCGGATCATGGCCGGCATGGACGCGTCGACGATGACGTCGCTGGGGGAGTGGAAGTTGGAGATGCCGCGCGCCGAGTCGACCATCGCGAGCTCCGGGCGATGTTCGTGGCAGGCGTGCAGATCGTCGATGATCTCTTCCTTCTTCGACGCCGGCAACGACTCGATCTTCGAATACAGATCCGAGAGGCCGTTGTTGACGTTGACGCCCAATTCGTCGAAGAGCTCGCCGTGCTTGGCGAACGCCTCCTTGTAGAAGGTGCGCACCGCGTGACCGAACACGATGGGGTGACTGACGCGCATCATGGTGGCCTTGACGTGCAGGGAGAACATGACGCCGGTCTTGTAGGCGTCCTCCATCTGCTCTTCGTAGAACTCGATGAGCGCCTTCTTGCTCATGAACATGCTGTCGATGACGTCGCCGGCGTCGAGATGCACCTTCGGCTTGAGTACGATCGTCTCGCCTGCGGCGGTGATCAGTTCCATCTTCACGTCGCGGTCGGCGTCGAGGGTCATCGACTTCTCGCCGTGGTAGAAGTCGCCGTGCCGCATGTGCGCGACGTGCGTGCGCGAGGCCATCGACCACTCGCCCATGCTGTGCGGATGCTTGCGCGCGTACTCCTTGACCGCCTTGGGCGCTCGACGGTCCGAGTTACCTTCGCGCAGAACGGGATTGACTGCGCTGCCGAGGCATTTGGTGTAGCGATCCCGGATCGCGCGCTCCTCGTCGGTCTTCGGGTTGCCCGGGAAATCGGGGATCTTGTAGCCCTTGTCCTGCAGCTCCTTGATGGCGGCGGTCAGCTGCGGCACCGACGCGCTGATGTTGGGGAGCTTGATGATGTTGGTGTCGGGATCCTGGGTCAGCCTGCCGAGTTCGGCGAGGTTGTCGGGAACCTTCTGTTCGTCGCTCAGGTAATCAGAGAACTCGGCCAGCACGCGGGCGGCGACGGAGATGTCGGAGGTCTCGACGTTGATGTCGGCGGCGTCGGCGAATGTCCTGATGATCGGGAGAAAAGCGTGCGTCGCCAGCATGGGCGCTTCATCGGTCAGCGTGTAGATGATGGTCGGTTTCTCCGCGCTCATATCTGCCTTACTCTCCAGTCGTGGTCACGCAGCGCCCGGATTCGTGTTGTCCGGGCGGTACCAGTATCGCGGGCCGGCGACATCGGCGCGTGTTGACGCGTTCGGTGGAGCCACAGTGCCCACGGCCCTCGGGTCCGGGCCAGTTCCGAGCTTACGACCCCGGCCCGGGTTACCGTCACGTCACAGGCGAACGCGACATGCGACGAGAATCACACGACCTGCTGACTTCACGGAGGAGTGAAATTCGATGACCGACGCCGTCCCGCCCCGCGACGTCTACACACACGGGCACCCGTCGGTGGTCGTGTCCAGCCACGCGGCCCGCACGGCGACGAGTTCGGCCGCCTACCTGATACCGCTCCTGCGGCCCGGACTCGACCTACTCGACGTCGGGTGCGGACCGGGCAGCATCACCGTCGATCTGGCCGAACTCGTGGCCCCGGGTCGTGTTCGCGGCGTCGAGATCACCGATGCGCCACTGGGTCGGGCGCGGGAGCTCGCGACCGAACGCGACGTGGCGGTCGAGTTCGCGGTGGACGACGCATACCGACTCTCCGACGCCGACGACAGCGTCGACGTCGCACACGCCCACCAGGTTCTCCAGCATCTGTCCGACCCGGTGGCGGCGTTACGCGAGATGCGTCGGGTCACCCGAACCGGCGGGGTGGTCGCCGTCCGCGACGCCGACTACGCAGGGTTCCACTGGTGGCCGGCCGACGAGCGCCTCGATGCCTGGCTCGATCTCTACCGCGCCGTGGCCCACGGCAACGGCGCCGAGCCCGACGCCGGTCGGCACCTACTCGCCTGGGTCCACGAGGCGGGTTTCACCGAGGTCACGCCGTCGGCGTCGGTGTGGTGCTACGCCACCCCGGCCGAACGGAAGACCTGGGGCGAGATGTGGGCGCAGCGAATCCACTCCGACGTCGGCCGGATGGCTGTCGAACGCGGGCTGTCGAGTCCGTCGGACCTCGACGCGATCGCCGCGGCCTGGTTGCAGTGGGCGGCGCACCCCGACGGCTGGCTCGTCATCCCTCACGGGGAGATCCTCGCCCGCGCGTGAGCTCCCGTGCGCCGGGGTTGTGGTACGCGGGAGCCTCAGAGCATCGTGGCGACCTCGTCGGCGATCGCCAAACACGAGGTCAGGCCCGGTGATTCGATTCCGAACAGGTTGATCAGGCCGGGCACTCCGTGGTCGGCGGCGGTCTGGAACACGAAATCACCGGCCGCGTGCCCGGGGCCGGTGACCTTGGGTCTGATGCCGCAGTAGTCCGGTTGCAGTGCACCGTCGGGGAGTCCGGGCCAGTAACGGCGAATCGCGCTCTCGAACTCACCGACCCGCGTCCCATCGACGCGATAGTCGACCTCATCGACCCATTCGACGTCGGGCCCGAACCGGGCACGGCCACCGAGATCGAGCGTGAGATGTACGCCGAGACCGCCGTCCACCGGAACCGGGTAGATGAGTCTGCTGAACGGCACCGACCCGTGCGCCAGCGAGTAGTAGTTGCCCTTGGCGAGGTATTTGGCCGGCAGGAACTCCTGTGCGAACCCGGTCAGTGATGCGGCGACGTCCCACGCGCGCAGCCCCGCGCAATTCACGACCGCATGGCAACGCACGTCGCCGGATCCGTCGATGTCCAGCGACAGCGAGCCGTCGGCGCCGACCGATCCGGCGAGCACCGGGCTACGGACCACCACCACTGTCCCGGCCTGCTCGGCGTCGATACGCAACGCCCGCATGAGGCCGTGCACGTCGATGATCCCGGTGGACGGCGAGAGCAGACCGGCGCTCGCGTGAAGGGCCGGCTCGAGATCGGCGAGTTCGGAGCCGTCGACGCGACGCAGGTCGGTGACACCGTTGGCGTGCGCCTGCGCGGCGATCCGCTGTAGCGCCGGCTCCTGGTCCGCAGTGGTCGCCACGATCAGCTTGCCGAGCCGCTCATGGGCCACGCCCCGATCCCGGCAGTAACGGTAGAGCGCATCGCGACCGGCCACACACAACCGGGCCTTGCGGGTTCCGGTGGGGTAGTAGATGCCGGCGTGGATGACCTCGGAGTTTCGCGAACTGGTCTGTGTCCCAATCGAATCCTCGGCCTCGAAGACCACCATGTTGCGACCTGCGAGGGCGAGGCGGCGGGCCACCGCCAGTCCCACGACCCCCGCGCCGATGACCGCGCAGTCGATCTGTTCGGTCACCGATGCGTTGCCGAACTCAGTCGGCGTCGTCGATGCGGAAACCGACCTTCAGCGTCACCTGCGTGTGCGCGATCGCGCCGTCGACGACGTGCCCGCGGGGGCCGACGACCTCGAACCATTCGACGTTGCGGGTCGTCTGCGACACCCGGGCGATGGCGTTGGCGATCGCCGCGTCCGAACCCTCCGACGAGGAACCGACAACTTCGACGACGCGGTATGTGTGCTCACTCATGGCCCGATTCTGGCACGGCTGGGTGTCGCGGTGACCGGACTCGGCCGATCCGGGGCGATTCCGTGTTGCGGGTAGGGTTCTGCTGACCGCGCCGACGCCCGCAAAGGATGTACTGATGACCGACCTCAGCAGTCCGCTGAGCTTCACCCATGGCCCGTCATGGAACAACCGGGTCGGGTTGGCGCCACTGACCAATCTGCAGAGCAACGACGACGGAACCCTGTCCGACGACGAGTTCCGCTGGCTGGTGCGGCGAGCCGACGGCGGATTCGCGATGGTCATGACGTGCGCCGCCTACGTCAGCCGTGACGGGCAATCGTTTCCCGGCCAGCTCGGGGTCTCCGACGACGCCCACCTGCCCGGGCTGACCCGGCTGGCCGCGGCGATCTCCGACGCCGGCGCGGTGGCATCGATTCAGTTACAACACGGAGGGCGGCGCGCGGACCCGTCGCTGTCGGGACTGCCGGCTGTCGCGCCCTGGGACGATTCCGAGAAGGGCGCCTCCGCGCTGTCGACCGACGGTGTCGAGCGGATCGTCCGCGACTTCGTCTCCGCAGCGATCCGCGCCGAGCGCGCCGGCTTCGATGGCGCCGAAATCCATGGCGCACATGGCTATCTCCTCGCACAGTTCCTCGACTCCCGCCACAATGAGCGGACCGATCGGTACGGCGGCAGCGCGTCGAACCGATTCCGGATCATCCACGAGATCCTCGACGGAATCCGCGCGGCCACCGGCCCGGATTTCCAACTCGGACTGCGGCTCTCGCCCGAGCGCTACGGGATCGTCCTCGACGAGTCGCGAGCGCTTGCCGGTGAGGTGCTCGCCGAGGGCACCCTCGACTACCTCGACATGTCGCTGTGGAACGCATTCAAACACCCCTACGAGCCCCACCATCAGGATCGTCGACTGATCGACCACTTCACCGACCTCGACCGGGGTTCCACCCGACTCGGCGTGGCCGGCAAGATCCTCGACGCCGCCGGCGCACGCGAATGCCTCTCCCGTGGAGCCGATTTCGTCCTGATCGGTACCGGCGGCATCCTGCATCACGATTTTGCGCGCCGGGCCATCGCCGACGCCGACTACCGCGCGGTGTCGACGCCGGTGCACGTCGATCACCTGACGGCGGAATCGGTGGGTCCGCGATTCGTCGATTACCTCGCCGATCGCTGGGACGACTTCGTCATCCGGTAGTCGTCATCCGGTAGCTGCGGTCTACCGATTCCTGAGCAGATGGTGGTCGTCGTGAAGCCATCGGGCGAATTCGTCGCCGTCCATCTCGGTGGCGTGCAGACGGGGGAGGGCATGCCGGTCGTCGCCCACGGTCGCGGGCAATGACACGCTCGTACAGCCGACGTCGATCCCACTGTCGCGCACGATATCCCGCGCGCTCGCGTCGAGTCGGCCGAACGGGTAGGCGAAGTGGTCCGCCGGGCCGCCACGCAGTTCCTCCACCATCCGGTGGCCGCCGGTGATCTGTGCGTGCTGACGGGACGGGTCGGCGTCGGTGAGCGAGACGTGGTCGAGGGTGTGGCTGCCGAGGTTGATCAGGGGGTGGGCGGCGAGTTCGGCGAGTTGGTCGGCGGTGACGGGCAGGCGGGCGGCGACCGGTGGCTGCACCGGCGCCTCGGACCACTGCAGGAGAGCGTCCACCGCATCGTCCTGTGCTGCGGGCTCGAGAAGCACGATCGCGTCCCACAATGTGCGGAACAGGGTCTGTCGTGCGGTCACCGGTGGTGCGGCGTCGGCCCGCCACCCCTCGAGTCGTGCTGCGTCGTCCGGTGTGTCGTCGACGATGAAGCGCCGGGGGGCGTCACCGAAGGTCCACCGCAGTTCCGCGGGTAGCGCGGGCGGGTCGAGGATGGCGCGTTGCACAGCATCCCACCAGAACTCGCGCGTCCGGCCGACGGCGTTGCCGACCACGAAGATCGTCGCCGGGATCTCGAACCGCTCGAGGATCGGCAGGGCCGCGGTGAGGTTGTCGGCGTATCCGTCGTCGAAGGTCACCGCGAGGTGTGCACCGTCGGTTGTGTAGGCGCGGTCGTCGGCGAAGGCATCGAGCCCGACCGCCGCGCGGGCGGCCGCGAGGACCTCCATGTGATCGGCAAAGGCCTTGGGGGACACGCAGATCGCCCATGGGTCGCACCGCTGCACGCAGACGCAGTGATACATCAGGATGCCGCCCCGCGGACGGAGCCGCCGAACCCGCGAGCGCAGCGCCCCGAGAACGGCCCTACTTCTCGACATGAAACCAGGTCTCGCTGCCACCGGTGTCGGTCTCGACGGTCTCGGTGCGGACCGTCATGCCGTCGAAGTGGGCGAGGAATTCCTCCCGCGGGAGTTGCAGGGTGGGTACGAGTTGTTCGTTGTCCAGCCGTAACTCGCTGTCGCCCAGTGGAACCGATAGCATCACGGTCAACCGGCCGCCGGTGCGGGCAACAGCGTTGCGCAGGATGCGGCGCCAGGCCCAGGTGTGCTCGAGTACATGGGGGAGCACGATCGAGTAGGCCGGGATGGTGCGATCCTCGAGCTCATGCACGGTGAGTGCACCCCAGTCGGCGACCGGTGAGGCCCCGCCGGTGGTACCGAGGAACTCGGCGATCGAGCCGTACCGCGGGTCGGTCAGGTCCAGCACTGACCCGGCCGGTGCGTCGATTGCCGGGCGATGCCGCTGATCGAGATCCCCCTTACGGGCGGCGACGGTGAGGATCACCGGATACTCGGGGTCGACCACATCGAGCTCGGAGCAACGCAGCTCGTCCTGCGCCAAACCTTGCAGAAATGCGGTGGCCGACAAGACATTTCCGTGCGCCCGCGCATCGACGTTGCCCGGCGGGAACGCCGTGTCGAACAGTCGTTGCATCGACAGTCGGGTGAAAGACCAGTACCACGTCGAGTTCCACACCGGGTCGGCGACCTGACTGATGCCCGGTGCCGTGCACAGCAGCACGCCACCCGGTGCGAGAAGTCGGTACAGGGTGCGCACCGTCGCACGCAGATCGAAGATCATCTGCAGGGTCTGGGTGAGGATGATGCAGTCGTAGGTGTTGCTCGGCACCTGGGGCGCGTCGGTGAGGTCGGCGACGTACGTCGCGTCGGCGCCGTCGGAGACGTGGAGCATGTCCGACCGGGTGACGCCCTGGCCGAAGCGCTCGGTATAGGTGCGTTCGCCGATCTCGAGAACAGATCCCGTGATCAGCCGTCCGTGCTCGGCCAGGAAATTCTCGATGTAGTACCGGTCGACGGGACGTCCACGCGCCGAACCGTATTCGCGACAGATCGGTTGGGTTCGGCGCAGATCACCGAAGCGCACACGGCCGACCCGCGGGCGTTGCCGGCGCTCGTTGAGCACCCGGATGGCACGTCGATAATTGTCCTCGCCGAGTACCGCACGCGCCATCGACGTCCTGGTGGTCTGCTGCACCATCTCCGTGTCCGTTCCATGGGTGTCGGGGCGGAGCCGCGTCGTGGCGGACATGCCACACCGAACCACCCGCCCTGTGAGTTAGGTTAGGGTATCCTGTGAACCACGCGGTGGTGGCGTCGGGCCCGGGATCGGACGAAACACCCGTCGTCGGCACCAAGCCGAGCGAACGCTCCCGCGGCATCCGTGCCGCGCTCTACTGTGTGATGGGGAACACCAAGCGCGACCGGGGCGCACGCGGAGTTGGCGTGGACGTGCGCACCCATGATCACAGGGAGAGTGCGTATGACCGCGACCACCGAACCGACCAATGACCTGACGACCGAGCCCCTGCGTTCGCGCCGCAACCATTGGAACAACCAGGTCCGCAGGCACGCCTTCATGACCCCCGACCGCCCGGCGCTGCGGTTCCTGGGCCAAACCACCACCTGGCGGCAACTCGATGAGCGTTCCCGGGCCTTCGGTGCGGCGCTGGCCCGGCGTGGCGTCGGCTTCGGCGACCGCGTACTGATGGCACTGCTCAATCGCACCGAGTACGTCGAGGCGGTGTTGGGCGCCAACCTGATCGGCGCGATTCCGGTGCCGGTCAACATCCGGATGAGCCCCGCCGAGGTGGGGTACCTCATCACCGACAGTGGCGCACGGGTGATCGTCACCGAAACCCTGCTCGCGCCGCTGACCCAGGCGGCCGCCGCCTCCACCGGCGGCATCGATCACACGATCGTCGTCGGCGGCAGCGAGGTTCCCGACCACCTCGACTATGCCGACCTGATCGCCGAGGACTCCGCCGATCTCCCCGAGATCGATGTGCCCGAGGACACCGTGGCACTGATCATGTACACCTCGGGAACCACCGGAAAACCCAAGGGCGCCATGCTGACCCATCAGAACCTGCAGGCGCAGGCAGTGACAACGATCGCCGCGGCCCAGGACCATTCCGACGCCGACGTCGCCTCGGTGGTCCCACCCATCTTCCACATCGCCGGCATCGCCGCGTTCGCGCCGGTGTTCTACCGGGGAGTTCCCGCCGTGATCCACCCGCTCGGCGCGTTCGACCCCGACGACATGCTCGACACCCTCGAACGGGAGGGCACGACGTCGGTCTTCATGGTGCCGGCCCAGTGGCAGGCGGTGTGTGCCGCCCAACGTGTACGGCCGCGAAACCTCAAGTTGCGCACCATCAGTTGGGGTGCTGCACCCGCTTCGGACACGGTGCTCAACGCGATGAACGAGTCGTTCCCGCAGGCGCTGAACATGACGGCTTTCGGGCAGACCGAGATGTCGCCGGTCACGTGCGTCCTCGAGGGCAAGGACGCGCTGCGCAAGATCGGGTCGATCGGCAAGGTGGTGCCCGCGGTGACCGCCCGGATCGTCGATCCGATGATGAACGACGTCGCCCCCGGCGAGGTCGGCGAGATCGTCTACCGCGGACCCAATCTGATGAAGGGGTACTGGCAGAACCCGCAGGCAACCGCGGATGCCTTCCGCGGCGGCTGGTTTCACTCCGGAGACCTCGTCCGTCAGGACGAGGACGGCTTCCTCTTTGTCGTCGACCGGGCCAAGGACATGATCATCTCCGGCGGTGAGAACGTGTACTGCGCGGAGGTGGAGAACGTGCTCTACGGCCATGAGAAGATCGCCGAGGCCGCCGTCATCGGCCGCGCCCACGAGAAGTGGGGCGAGGTCCCGGTGGCCGTCGTCGTGCTCGCCGAGGGCGCCGACGACCTCACCCTCGACGAGCTCGAGCCCTATCTGAACGAGAACCTGGCCCGCTTCAAGCAGCCCAAGGACCTCGTCATCGTTGACGAACTACCGCGCAACGCCGGCGGCAAGGTCGTCAAACCGCGCCTGCGTGAGGCCTACGGCAGCAAGGACACCGGCCTGCACTGACCACCGGCTCCTCCGGCGAGCGGGTGGTCAGCCGGCGTAGTCGTAGAAGCCCTTGCCGCTCTTCTTGCCGAGATAGCCGGCCTCGACCATGCGCGAGAGCAGCGGCGGCGGCGCGAGGTGCGGCTCGCGGAACTCCTGATAGAGCGATTCGGCCACGTCGAGAACGACGTCGAGACCGACGGTGTCGCTCAGCGTCAGCGGGCCCATCGGGTGAGCGCAGCCGTTGACCATGCCGGCGTCGATGTCCTCCTTGGAGGCGTAGCCGCTCTCGTACATGCGGATGGCGCTCACCAGGTACGGGATCAGCAGGGCGTTGACGACGAAGCCGCCGCGATCACCGGCCGCGATCGTGCGCTTGCCCAGGTGATCGCGGGCGTAGACGGTGACGGTCTCGATGGCCTGCGGTGAGCTCGCGAGACTCGAGATGATCTCGACCAGGGGCATCACCGGAACCGGATTGAAGAAGTGGACGCCCACCACGCGCGAGGGGTCGGCGACGTCCTTGGCGATCCGGATGATGGGGATCGACGAGGTGTTGGTGGCCAGGATCGCCTCGGGCGCGGTGACCTTGTCGAGTTCGGCGAAGAAGCCGACCTTGAGCGACTCGACCTCGGGAAGCGCTTCGATCACCAGCTCACGATCCGCGAAATCGCCGACGGTGGTCGTCAGGGTCAGTCGGGACAGTGCCGCGGTGGCATCGTCCTCGGAGATCTTGCCCTTGCTGACGCCACGGCCCAGAGACTTCTCGATGCGGGCGCGTGCCGCATCGGCGGCGGTGTCGTCGCGCTCGAGTACGAGTACGTCATCGCCGGCGCGAATCGCGACCTCCGCGATCCCCGCACCCATGGTGCCGCCGCCGACCACTCCGAGCTGTGTCATGAAAACCTCCACGTAGGCAGTAGTGAACCGACGCCAAGCGTAGTGCGATGCGCGCCGGCGCAACGGGCACCCTGCTTCATGCGTCGTGTGGCGGGCGCTGGCAAGCTGGGGGAGGCACCGCCGGAGGAATCGAGCAGAGGGAGAGTGCACCGTGGCCACCGTGTCGTACGTCATCGCAGGTTCCGAGGCAACCGGGGGCGCGGGATTGCAGGCAGATCTGCGCACATTCACCCAGCTCGGCACCTACGGCGTCGGGACCATCACGTGCATCGTCTCCTTCGATCCGAAAGCCGGATGGGGACACCGCTTCGTGCCGATCGCCGCACCGGTCATCGCCGACCAGATCGAGGCGGCGACCATTGCTCATGAGCCCGAGGTCGTCAAGATCGGGATGTTGGGCACCCCGGAGACGATCACCACCGTCGCCGAGGGCTTGCGGGCCCGACCCTGGCGACACGTCGTTGTCGACCCGGTCCTGATCTGCAAGGGTCAAGAACCCGGAGCCGCCCTCGACACCGACAACGCGCTACGGGAACACATCCTGCCGCTGGCCACCGTCGTGACCCCCAACCTGTTCGAGGCAGCGACACTGGCCGGGATGGACGAACTCGCCGACGTCGAGGATCTCGCCGAGGCGGCCCGGCGGATCGCCGATCAGGGTCCGGCGGTGGTCATCGTCAAGGGTGGCGTGGGTCTACCCGGCGACGACGCCGTCGATGTGGTCTACGACGGTTCGGAGATCACCGTGCTGCGCGCGCCCAAGGTCGGCGAGGAGCGGGTGTCAGGTGCCGGCTGCGTCTTCGCCGCGGCGACCACGGCCGAATTGGCCAAGGGCGCAGACGTTCTCGACGCGATTCACACCGCCAAGGAGTTCACTCACGCCGGGATCGAAACCCGGATCTCCTCGACCGCCCCGTTCGACGCGGTCTGTCCACGGCTCTAGTCGGCCGGCCGGTGACCCCGAATCTCCGATTCCTCCCATGGAACGGATCGGCCGATTAGTCTCATCGCATGCATTGTGTGGTGATCGGTGGCGGATTGGCGGGACTGGCGTCGTCGGTGTGGCTGAGTGAGGCCGGACACCGGGTGACCCTGCTCGAACGCCGGGGATCGCTGGGCGGACGAACGATCTCGATGCCGGTCGCCGCGGTCGACGACGTCCCGGACAACGGTCAGCACGTCTTCGCCAGTGGCTATGAGCATCTGATGCGCTACCTCGACAGCGTCGGCACCCGTCAGCACGTGGCCTTTCCCGGCCACATGACGATCCGGATGCCCGGTGGCGCGACGCGCCGCTCGGCCTTCGGCGGGATCGCTGGGCTGCGTGCGGCACTGGGTGATCTGCCGGGCGTGCGCGGACTCGACCGGCTCCGGACCGCGCGTGCGCAAGCGCTGCTGATCCGGCAGGCGCTGCGCCAACCCGAGTGGCTCGATCAGATCACCGCCGACGAATGGTTCCGCCGACTGCGGATGCCCACGTCTGCGCGAGAGGCGTCGTGGGACGGCATCGTCATCGGTCTGACCGGCGACAAGCCGGACATCTCCTCGGCCAAGGTGCCCGCCGACCTCCTGGTGACCGGTATCCGCAGGGCGCGGGAAACCCGGACGCCGATCTCCATCGGTTATCCGACGGTGGATCTCGACACCCTGTTCGTCACCGGTGCACAGAAGGTCTTCGGCGATGCCGGCGTCGAGGTCCGCCATCGCGCGGTGGTCCGGACGGTCGAGATCGTCGACGAGGCCGTCACCGGGGTCACGCTCACCGATGGCGAGTTCCTCTCGGCGGACGCGGTCATCTGCGCGGTCCCGGTGTGGAGTATCGGCAGCCTGCTCGATCAAATGCCCGGTCACGACGAGATCCATTCGGCGAGCCGGCATTTGACGCCAGTGCCCATCGTCAGCGTCAACCTCTACCTGGATCGCCCCATCGGCATGGACGATTGGGGTGAGATCCTGCTCGGTGGCGAGGGCGTCCTCGAACAGGTGTGGGATCGCCAACGGATGCACGGTCGGGATGCGGCGCGCGGCTATCTGTATTCGACCACCGTCTCGGCAGCCTACGATCTCATCGGCAAGTCCAATGCCGACATCACCGACCTCCAGATGCAGATGCTGCGGCGTTACTACCCGGGCGCCCGGCGCGCCGAACTGATCCTCGGGCACGTGGTGCGGATGCCGAAATCGACGTTCGCCCAACGGCCCGGGACCGCCGACATCCGGCCCGATCAACGCACGTCGGTGCGCGGTCTGGCGTTGGCGGGGGACTGGACGCGCACCGATTGGACGACGACCATGGAGGGCGCATGCCAAAGCGCCGCCCGCGCAGTGGATGTGATTCTCGAACTCGCCGGATCGCACTGACCCGCCCCGCGCGCGGATCGGTCGGTGCACTGTCAGCTGTCGGGGTCGCTTCCCGATCCGTCGCCGCCCGATCCGTCGCTGCCCGATCGATCGCTGCCGGCTTGGTCGTCGGGGGATTCCTCGTCACCGGATCGGCTGTCGGCGGAGCGTTTGTCGAATCGCACCTGGATCTCCTGAAAACCTTTGTGCCGCTGCGCCTTGGCTTGTGCCACGTAGGCCGCCTTGTCGCCGGAGGTGAGCACCACGTTGTCGGTGAAGGGGGTGAGCATCGAGCGGGGATAGAGCTTGTCGACCCGCACGGCGTTGGCCTCGAGGCAGAACACGACGAGAATCGCCGCGATGTAGAGAAAGGCGAGCAGACCCAGCACCACGGCGAACACACCTGTCGTCGCACTCGCGTTGGCGATGACATGTTGGACGTAGATGCTGCCGAAGCTCTGCAGAGCCTGCCATCCGATCGCGGCGGCGATCGCGCCGGGCAGCACGTCTCGGACACCGAGCTCACGCACCGTACCGATGCGGAAAGCCACCACGAACAGGACCGCGGTCAACACCAGTGATCCCGCGATCGACAGCCATTTCCCCGTGGTGCCGAGATCGACGGCCGCGATCGCGCCGTTGACCACGGTCAACCCGATGATCGCGGTTCCCACCGTCGACAGCAGCAGCATTCCGCGCAAACGCACGCGGATCGGATCGGGACGGTCGTTGCGTGGCACCGCCCACACGACGTTCATCGCGTTCTGAATGGCCACGGCGACGCCCAGCCCACCGTAGAGGGCGCCGACCACACCGATCGTCACCGCGACCGTCCCTCCGCTGAGCTGCCCCGGCTGACCGAGCTCGGAACCGATCACCGGGATCTGCGACATCGCCGAGTCCACGATTCGCTCCCGCAGTTCGGGATTGTCGCGCAGAACGAACTCCAGCACGGTCGTCAACAGCAACAGCAGCGGAAACAGCGAGATGAAACCGTAGTAGGCGAGCAGTGCCGCGAGGTAGCCACCCTGATCGTCGAAGAACTTGTACGCCACCGCGAGGGGATAGCCGCTCAGCGGATGGCGACGCTGGAAACGGTCGATACCGGCGCTCAACGACATCGCACTCCACCTCGCTCGACTGTTCCGGCTCTCATCACTTCGCCCACGATCATCACCGACGGCACGGCAACGGCGACGGAGGACGGGCGAACGACGGCGTGTTGGCCCGTCAGGCCCCGAGCACGGTCGCCACGTATTGACAACATACAACCAACTGGTTGTATATTGAAGGAGTGATCGAGGACGACGAGGACCGCGCCGATGCGATGTTCCACGCCTTGGCCGACCGCACCCGCCGCGACATCATGCGACGGGTACTCGCCGGCGAACACTCGGTCTCGGCGCTCGCGGCGAACTACGACATGAGTTTCGCCGCAGTGCAAAAGCACGTTGCCGTGCTCGAACGAGCGGGGCTGCTGACCAAGCGACGCCACGGTCGCGAGCAATTGGCCACCGGTGACGTGCACGCGGTGCGCTCGGTGGCGACGATGCTGACCGACCTCGAACAGATCTGGCGCGGCCGGATCGGGCGGATCGATGACCTCATCGCCGACACCGCGGACAGAGAAGTACACACCAATGACACCGAAGTTGTTCGACACCAGGAGGATTGACCCATGCCCGTCACCGACGTCACCCACGACCTCGATTCCCGAACACTGACCATCACCGCGGAGTTCGCCGCCCCACCGTCGCGGATCTGGCAGATCTACGCCGATCCCCGTCAGCTGGAACGTATCTGGGGTCCGCCGAGCCATCCGGCCACCTTCGTCGACCACGATTTCACGCCCGGCGGACGGGTCACGTATTTCATGACCGGACCGGAGGGGGAGAAGTACGCCGGTTACTGGATCATCGATTCCCTCGACGAACCGCACGGATTCACCTTCCGCGACGGATTCGCCGACGAGGACTTCACCCCGGTGGACTCGTTGCCGGTCTCGGTCAACGAGTACAGCTTCGCCGAGAAGGACGGTCGTACCGTGGCGACCTTCCTGAGCACATACGAGACCGCCGAGGCGTTGCAGAAGGTCCTCGACATGGGCGTCGTCGAAGGGGCTTCGGGGGCGATCAATCAGATCGACGATTTCCTCGTCGCCAAGTAGTGGGACGCGTCGCATCGAGCATCGCGCACACCTGCTCGTCGGTGAGTTGGGCGAAATCGTCGTAAGCGCCGCCCACACCGCGAAAGTGCTGTGGGGTCATCGGACAGATCACGACATCGGCCTCGGGGAAGTCGCGGGCGACACCTTCGGGGCCGACCGGGACGGCGACGATCAGCTCGGCCGCGCCCTGGCGGCGCAGCGTGCTCAGGGCGGCGCGCATCGTTGCGCCGGTGGCGACGCCGTCGTCGACGAGCACGACCGTCCTGCCCGCCACGTCCACCATGGGCGCACCCCCGCGATAGACGCGCTCTCGGCGGCCGAGTTCTTTTGTCTCCTTGGCGATCACCGCATCGAGATCGCGCGAGGTGGTGTGGGTGCGCGCGATGATCTCGTCGTTGGTGACGATCGTCGAATCGGCGGCGATCGCGCCGGCGGCCAGCTCGGGTTGTCCGGGAACCCCCAGTTTGCGGACCAGGCAGATGTCGAACGGACACCCGAGGTCGGCGGCCACCGGAAGCCCGACGGGGACCCCTCCGCGCGGCAGTGCCAACACCACGAGACCGGTGCGCCCGCGCAGGTGTGACAGCGACGCGCACAAGCGGCGGCCGGCGTCGGTGCGGTCACGGTACGGGCGGGCGGATGTCATCGTCCCCAGCATCCACCCGCAGCGCCCCGGCGTCCGTCGAACCGGCCGAAATGACCGCAGGCGCAGCGCAGGATGTAACGATGGACGGTGGTGTCGACACGGGTCGGCGCCGGTGACCAGAGGAGCGTGGCCATGACGACGATCACCCGATTGCCTTCCGATCTGTCGCGGCTCGGGCGCGAATTCGACATGCTCGACACCATCGTGACGATGATGGGCGATGAGCGTTTCGAGGCGTCGGCCGACAATGGACTGCCGCGCCGCGAGGTGATCGCACGACTGACGCACTCGGGTGTCGAGCTGTCCGCGGCGGTATGGGCCGCCCTCGACTCACCGCGCACCGCTGCGCAGCCCGGCACCCACGCCACGGGCGCTGGTGAGAGTCCGGATGAGGTGCGTCGGCGACTGCGGGAGTCCCAGCGTGTGTTCCTCGACGCCGCAACACATCTCGAGGAGTGCTCGCCCGATGCGGTGATCAACTGTCGCGGCGTCGACCTGCGACCGCGGGACGTGGTACCTCAGCGCATCGCAGACATCGTCCTCGCCAACGACGCCGTCAGCTCGGTGTGGACGCTCGATGAGGCCGATCCCGACTCGGTGCTCGATGCGCTCGACGCCATGGTGCGCCGCCTCGAGATCTGCGCCGATGTCGCGCCCCTGACGATCACCACCATCGAGGGTGACGAGTGGACCGTGCACGGTGGTGGTGCACTCGTACACGGCACCCGCGAATTCGTCGCATCCTGGCTGGCGCGTGGCGCCGACGACGAGGGCTCGCTGCCTCGCGTGCCTCGGTGGGGCTGACGCCTCGTCTTCTTACGTCACTCTCCTTCTCGTGTCACCGAAGGTCGGGTAGGCCGATCGCGGCTCGTACCGTGCGGACCACACCGTTCTCGGCATTCGAGGGTGCGAGGTAGGCGGCGGCCGAGAGGATCTCGGGATGGGCATTGGCCATGGCATAGGAATACTCGGCGGTGCCGAGCATGGCCAGATCGTTGAGATAATCGCCGAAAACCATGGTCTGGGCGGGGGTGATCCCCAGTCGCTGCTGCACGGCGCGCACCGCCACCGCCTTGTCCACCCCCGGGGCCATCACGTCGAGCCAGTTGCGGCCCGAGACGACCACCTGCATCGCGCCCTCGAGCGAGGTCATCCGTGGCGCGGTGTCCTTCTCGACGTCGACGAAATCGTAGACCGCGACCTTGACGAAGGGGCCATCGACACGGCGGAGATCCTCGACGATCTCATGCGAGTGATAGTAGGGACGCACCTGTGCGAGAAAGGGGTCATCGGATCGCTCGACGAACGCGGTATCGGGTCCGCACAACACCACGCCCAGGTCGATCCCCGCTGTCGCGAGTTCCTGCGCCGCATCGAGGACCTCGCGCACCGCGGACGCGTCCAGTGGTGTGACACTGAGCTTTTCGGACCCTCGCGCAACCACCGCACCGTTCTCCGCGATCACCACCAGCTCGGGTAGGGCGTGACCGAGTTGATCGAGCAACGTTGCCGCCTGCCGCCCGCTCGCCGGGCTGAAGACGATACCGCGGCGATCGAGATCGGTGAGCAACGGCCACAGCGACTCCGGGATGCGCTTGTGCTCGTCGAGAAGTGTGCCGTCCATGTCGGTGACCACCAGCCGGAGGTCGGTGGGCACCGGCGGAAGGTTCGTCGTCACTCGCTCCGGCGAGGCCATGTCGTCTCCGGTCACGCGATACGGTAACCCGCGCCCGGCCGGCGGGCCAAGGCGATAGTGGGTGAGCCTTGCACGGTCGGGGCGGACTGGGCTGCGCCCCAATCGGTTCGACCGGTCGGGGCGCAGCATCCACGCTCGGTCTACGACGCCGGAACGACCTTGCCGTCCACCGTGACCTCGACCTTGTCGGTCGCGGAGTCCCAGGTGATCTTGCCGTGTTCGAAGGTGGAGGTCCGAAGCGTGCCGGACTCGGTCTCATCGCTCGTTGCGGTACCGAGCGGCCCCTGCGAGCCACCCTTCCCGTCGGTGGCCGGTTGACCGGCGGCGTCGCGCGGCACATTCCACGCGTCGCGGATCTTGCCCCACGTGATATACGCCGGCGTACCGGCCTCGGCGTTCTTGGCGGTGATGACCCCGCCGTCGAACTGCTGGAACACCACGCCGTTGGCGCCCGTTCCGGACGCGTCCGCCCCTGTCTTCGGCTTACCCAGGTCGGTCTTCTGTTTGGCGGTCGCGGCCTCGTACTTCGTCGCGATGGGTCCGGTCAGGGTGACCGTCGTGCCGTCGGCTGCGGTCAGTGCGACCGAGGCGCCCTGCGCCTGGGCACCACTGGAGGCGGACGCGCTGCCCTCGGCCATCATCGACGATGCGGCCGACGACGAGGATGTCGCCGAATCGCTGTTGTCGTCACTACATCCTGCTGCGGTCAACACAGCCACGGACACCGCGGCGACACCGACTGCCATTCGCATGGTCTTCTTCATGATTTCCCTTCGGTTCTCACTGTTCTCGGCCAAGCGGATGGGCCCATCGAAAACGACCCATTCGGCAGGCTAACGAAGTTGTCATCATGAATCCAGGGTTCGCGAAGAACAGCATCCGGCGTGTCGACGCCGCGATCATCCGGACCCCCGTGCTCGAAGCGGTGGCGCCCGGACGCATTACGCTCGTCTGCACCACCCGAGGAAAGGACGTCGCACGCGTGGCGAAACGACCACAGATCGAGACCCTGACCCTGACCTCCGCGGAGGTGGGCGATGCCCACCAACTCGAACCGTATGCGTCTGTCGAACTCGTCCGGCTCACCGACGTCGACCTCTCCGGCCGTGACCTGAGCGGGCTCGAACTGTCCAGGTGCCGGCTGACCTCGGTGTCGCTGGACGACACCGATCTGACCGGCGCCCGACTTGTCGAGACCCGGCTCGAGGGAATCAACGCGCCACGGATGTCAATGCCGCGCAGCTTCATACGGCAGGTCGAGATCTGCGCGAGCCGCGTCGGGGCACTCGATCTCTTCGAATCCCGGATTCGGTCACTGGTGGTCGATTCGGCGAAGATCGAGCTGGCCAATTTCCGCGGCAGCGACGTCCGGGACGTGCTGTTCCGGGGGTGCATCATCGGCGAACTCGACCTCGTCGACGCCACCGTTGCGCGTATGGCATTCGAGGACTGCACGGTGACGACACTCGATGTCCATCAGGCGACGCTGTCCGACGTCGACCTACGCGGACTCGACATCGGTACGATCCATCACCTCGACGGGCTGCGGGGATGCACCATCGACGGCGAGCAGGCTCTCGGGCTCACCGGACACTTCGCGGCGCACCTCGGCATCGTCATCGACTGACGCACTCGGGTGATACCGTGGCTGCCCGTGCACGGCGACCTCGGGGGAGACCAGTGAGCCATCCGACACAGGGCAATCCACCGGACCCGAATCAGCAGCCTGATCATCAACACTCCGGCTTCGTGCCGCCCGGCTACCAGCAACCGGGCTATCAACAACCGGGGTACCAACAACCAGGGTTCCAACAACCGGGGTTCCAACAATCGGAGTATCCGACCCAACCACATTGGTACCCGGGTGCCGTGCCACCGGGTTCGGCGTATCCGGGTCACCCCATGGCGCAGCAACCACAAGCTTGGGACGCCGGAACGCCGGGCGGACCCGGCGGGCCGCCGCGCGGTGGGGGCAGCGGCAAGGCACTCGCGGTCATCGCGGCGGGAGTGATCCTGATCGTCGTCGTGGCCGTCGCTGCGGTGGTGCTGGTGGTGCGCTCCACGCATGACGGTCACGACACCTCCGCAAGCGCAGCGCAGTCGTCGTCGGTACTCCCGAGCACCACCACTCCCACGCCGTCCGGGTCTCCTTCGACAACGGCTCCGGCAGCTGCGCAATGTCCGCCGGCCACCGCCGCCCCCGATACCCCCGCCGGATGGCGCACCGTCGCAGGCAAACGCGGTCTGGCCTATGACGTCCCACCCAACTGGACGGTGGCGAGCTGCGGCACACTCGTCGGCTGGGAGAAGCGGTGCAACGACGGTCCTTTCGGCTATTGCGCGATCCGCACCATGAGCGGTGCGGCCACCCTCGACGCACCCGGCTGTGGCGACAACTCGGTCGGGGTCTCCGGATTGCCGGGCGCGTCGAACACCACCGACATCAACGAGGCTGTACGTGACGAGGCGGCACTGGTGGCCGACATCTACACCTCGGACTCCGGACACGTCCCGACGGTACAGCTCAGCCCACCCCGACAACTCACCGTCGGCGGGGCACCCGCTGTCCAGGTCGTCGCATCGGTGAGCAACATCGCGACCTCGAACTGTGTCGGCCCCACCGCCATTCATTCCATGGTGGCCACGACGGTGCCCGGACAGCAGGGGTGCGTGCTCTTCGTCATCTCGGCTCCGCAGGGCGTTCCCGACGCGGTTAGTCCCGCCGTCGTCACCGAGATGGTCTCGACGCTGCGCCGGGCGAGCTGAGCGGTGTGTTCACCGACCACCGGCGGTGTGGAAGTCGTACGCCGACTCGGCATGTTGTGCGTCGTCGATGCCGTCGACCTCGTGCTGGCGATCGGCGCGTAGACCCATCGTGTACTTGAGTGCGAGACCGATGATCCCGGTGACGACGACGGCGTAGGACAGTACCGCCACCACAGCCACCGCCTGGCGCCACAACTGATCGAATCCGCCCCCGTAGAACAGCCCGTCCACGCCGGCCGGTGCAGAGCTCGAGGCGACCAGGCCGATCATCAGGGTGCCGACGACACCACTGACGAAATGCACCCCGACCACGTCCAGGGAATCGTCATAGCGCCAGCGGAATTTCAGTTCGATGGCGTACGAGCTGAGCGCACCGGCGACCGCACCGATCGCCAGCGCTCCGAGTGGTGTCACCGCCGAACACGAGGGCGTGATCGCCACCAGGCCGGCGATCACCCCGGAGGCCGCACCAAAAGAGGTGGGGCGGCCATGCCGGGCGTATTCGACGACGAGCCACGACACCATCGACGCCGCGCCCGCCCCGAGGGTGTTGACCGCGATGATCGCCGCGGACCCGTTGGCCGCCAAGGCCGATCCGGCGTTGAACCCGAACCAGCCGAACCACAACAGGCCGGCACCGAGCATGACGAACGGCAGATTGTGCGGGCGCATCGGATCCTTGGGCCAGCCGCGCCGCCGCCCCAGGAGGATGGCGAGCACCAGCGCCGACGCACCCGAGTTGATCTCGACCGCGGTGCCACCGGCGAAGTCGATGGCCTTGAGGTGGGCGACGATCCAGCCACCGTGCTCTTCGGTCAATCCGGGTGCACTGAACACCCAGTGCGCGATCGGGATGTACACCAGCAGCGACCAAATGGTCGCGAACACCACCCACGAGACGAAGCGCATCCGGTCGGCGACCGCACCGGCGATCAGGGCCACGGTGACCATCGCGAACCCGGCCTGGAAGGCGACGAACAGAATCGCGGGAATGGTGCCGACGAGCGGGATCGTCGTCGGATGTGCCGCATCATGGCCGAAGGTGTGTTCGAGGCCCGGGAACGAGCCGAAACTCCCGATCAGTCCTGCGTGATCGTCACCGAAGGCCAGCGAGTACCCGACGACGACCCACAGAATCCAGACGATGGGGATCGCCGACAGACACATCATCATCATGTTCAGGACACTCTTGGAGCGGACCATCCCGCCGTAGAACAGTGCGAGAGCGGGTGTCATGAGCAGGACGAGCGCGAATGCCACCAGCATCCACGCCGTGTCGGCACCGTCGGGAATACCGTACTTGGGGAACATGGCCGCCTTCCGTTGCGTCCGGGCGACGAAAGTCTATCGGCTCAATATTCTTCGGCAGCAGGGGATTCGACCATCGACCCAAACCGGCATTACGGACTTTCGGGGCGCCGTCACACCACGTCGTCGACGACCTGGCCCGCCTCCACCCGCCACCGGCGATCGAGGCGGACGGTCGCGATCATCCGCCGGTCGTGGGTCACCAACAGCAACGCCCCGTCATAGGCGTCGAGCGCCTTCTCCAACTGTTCGATCGCGGGCAGGTCGAGATGGTTGGTCGGTTCGTCGAGTACCAGCACGTTGGTGCCCCGCGCCTGCAGGAGCGCCATCGCGGCCCGGGTTCGTTCACCGGGGGAGAGCTCGGTGGCCGGGCGTTCGACGTGGCCGGCCCGTAACCCGAATTTCGCCACCAGCGTTCGGATCTCGGCCACCGAGAAGTCCGGCAACAACTCTTCGAAGCGCTCGACGAGCGCACTGCTGCCCCCACCGAGCTGGGCGCGCGCCTGGTCGATCTCACCGACCGCCACACTCGCGCCCAGCGACGCCCGCCCGGAGTCGGGTTCGACGCGGCCGAGCAGCGCGCGCAGCAGGGTGGATTTGCCCGCCCCATTGGGACCGACGATGCCGATTCGTTCGCCGGCGTCGACCTGCAGCGAGACCGGGCCGAGGACGAAATCACCCTGCCGGACCACGACCTCGTCCAAGGTGGCGACCACCGAACTCGACCGCGGTGCCGACCCGATGGAGAAGTCGAGGATCCACTCCTTGCGCGGCTCGGCGACCTCCTCGAGGCGTGCGATGCGGCTCTCCATCTGCCGTACCTTCTGGGCTTGCTTCTCGCTGGAATCGGCGGCCGCCTTGCGGCGCAGCTTGTCGTTGTCGGGCGCCTTCTTGATCGCATTGCGCACACCGTGACTCGACCACTCCCGCTGAACACGCGCACGGGCGACGAGATCGGCCTTCTTGTCGGCGAATTCGTCATAGGCCTCGCGCTTATGGCGGCGCAGTACCTCGCGTTCCTCGAGGTAGGCGTCGTAGCCGCCACCGTAAATCGTGGTGGTGTGTTGCGCGAGGTCGAGTTCGAGAACTCGGGTCACCGTGCGCGCCAGGAATTCTCGGTCATGACTGACGAGAACGACCGCAGCGCGCAGGCCGTCGACGAAGGTTTCCAGACGTTCGATTCCGTCGAGGTCGAGATCGTTGGTCGGTTCGTCGAGGAGCACGATGTCAAAGCGTGACGCCAGCAGGGCGGCGAGTCCGACTCGCGCCGCCTGTCCGCCGGACAGTGAGGTCATCAGCGTGGACCCGGGGTCGAGGTCCCCGGTGTGCCCGGCGCCGCGCAGACCCAGGTCGGCCAGGATCGCCGGTAGTCGCTCGTCGAGGTCTGCGGCTCCGGTGGCCAACCAATGATCCAGTGCCGCAGCGTAAGTGTCGGCGGGATCGGGTGCACCGGGAGGCCGAGTCGACGACAACATCTCGGCGGCCGTATTCATCGCCTCGGTCGCCTGCGCACATCCCGTGCGGCGCGCCACATACTGCGCGACGGTCTCGCCCGGAACGCGTACATGCTCCTGCGGCAGCCATCCGACGAAACCATCGGCCGGCGCCAAGGACACCTCACCCCCGAGTGGACCGAGATCCCCGGCAAGGATCCGCAGCAGCGTCGTCTTGCCGGCACCGTTGGCGCCGACCACACCCACCACGTCGCCGGGCGCCACGGTGAGATCGAGTCCCTCGAACAGGGTGCGGGGGCCGTGGCCACCGGCGAGGTCCTTGGCGACGAGAGTTGCGGTCATGCCCTCATGATTCCCCACCCTGCCGGTCTGCGGTCTGCCGGTATCCGGGATGTCGGTACGCGCTCATTCACAGATCGCGCCTCGTGACGCCGAGGTGACCAGCTTGGCGTACTTGGCGAGGACACCACGGGTGTAGCGCGGCGGCAATGGGCTGAATGTTTCTGCACGCGAGGCCAATTCGCCGTCGTCGACGAGTAGGTCGAGGGTGCCCGATCCGACGTCGAGGCGGATCCGGTCCCCGTCGCGCACCAGGGCGATCGGTCCGCCGTCGACGGCCTCGGGAGCCACGTGCCCGACGCAGAGCCCGGTCGTGCCCCCGGAGAAGCGGCCATCGGTCATCAGCAGCACGTCCTTGCCGAGGCCGGCGCCCTTGATCGCGCCGGTGATGGCCAACATCTCGCGCATACCCGGCCCACCCTTGGGGCCCTCGTAGCGGATGACGACAACATCGCCCGCGGTGATGGTGCCGTCCTCGAGGGCATCCATCGCCGCGCGCTCCCGATCGAAGACGCGTGCCACCCCCTCGAACACATCGGAATCGAATCCTGCGGATTTCACCACCGCCCCGCCCGGCGCCAGAGATCCGTTGAGGATGGTGATCCCGCCCGTGGGATGAATCGGAGAATCCAGGGCGCGCAACACTTTGCCGTCCGGATCCGGCGGTGCGATGTGGGCGAGGTTCTCGGCCATGGTGGCCCCGGTGACGGTGAGACAGTCGCCGTGCATCAATCCGGCGTCGAGGAGTGCCTTCATCACGACCGGGAGGCCACCGATGCGGTCCACGTCGGTCATGACGTGGCGGCCGAACGGCTTGACGTCGGCGAGATGCGGCACGCGCGAACCGATCCGGGCGAAATCCTCGAGAGACAGTTCGACGTCGGCCTCGTGTGCGATCGCGAGCAGATGCAGGACGGCGTTGGTCGACCCGCCCAATGCCATCACCACGGCGATCGCGTTCTCGAATGCCTCGCGGGTCATGATGTCGCGCGCGGTGATGCCGCGGCGCAGGAGTTCGACGACCGCGACTCCGCTCTTGCGCGCGAACTCGTCTCGCCGACGATCCGGTGCCGGTGGGGCGGCACTGCCCGGCAACGACATCCCGAGGGCTTCGGCGACCGCGGCCATCGTGTTGGCGGTGTACATCCCGCCACAGGCGCCCTCACCGGGGCAGATGGCACGTTCGATGGTGTCGACGTCGGCGCGACTCATCAGACCGCGCGCACACGCGCCGACCGCCTCGAAGGCGTCGATGATCGTCACCTGATGTTCGGAGCCGTCGGCCAGTTTCGCGTAGCCGGGCAGGGTCGAACCGGCGTAGAGGAACACGTTGGCGAGGTCGAGTCGCGCTGCTGCCATCAGCATGCCGGGCAGCGACTTGTCACAGCCGGCGAGCAGCACCGAGCCGTCGAGGCGCTCGGCGCTCATCACCGTCTCCACGCTGTCGGCGATCACCTCACGTGAGACCAGCGAGAAGTGCATGCCCTCGTGGCCCATCGAGATGCCGTCGGAGACCGAGATGGTGCCGAACTGCAGCGGATAGCCACCGGCAGAGAACACGCCCTCCTTCACCGCGGTGGCCAGGCGGTCCAGCGACAGATTGCAGGGGGTGATCTCGTTCCACGACGAGCCGACCCCGATCTGCGGTTTGACCCAGTCGTCGTCGCCCATCCCGACCGCACGCAACATGCCTCGGGCTGCGGTTCTCTCCAAGCCGTCGGTGACGTCGCGGCTGCGGGGCTTGATGTCCACCTCGGGTGTGGACTCGGTCTCGGGACTCATGGTGCCCACCCTAGAACCGTTGGCGTGGCAAGGCGGGTTGTTGGTCGACGAGTCCGGGTGTGGTTACGGGATCGCGATTTCAGACCGCCTGGCCACGAGCGGTTTTACGCTGACCGGATGAGCGTGCACACCCACGACACCGCGGTGACACATCGTGACGACCTGCGCCTCCCGCGGTGGGTGGTCGCGTGGTTCGCCGTCACCGCGCTGATCCAGACCTACGACGCCTGCTACGAACTGCTCGGCTCGATCTCACATCGGGGTGGGCCTCTGGCGTGGTTGTGGCCGGGGCACGTCTACTACTCGACCTTCGACCACCGCTACGCCGGGTTCGACGCATTCGGCAGCGCGCAGAGCTGGGCCAATCTCCTCGAGGTGATCGCTCTGGTCTGGGTTTTGACACATCGGCGACGATTCTCGGCCGTCGTGGTCGGGCTCGTGGTCAGCGTCGCCACCTTCTGGAAGACCGTGCTCTATTTCCTGGTGGAGATCTGCAGCGGACTCGACATGACCCGACAATCACTGGAGCGCGGCGATCTCGGCGGCTTCCTGATGGTGGCGGTACTACCGAACCTGATCTGGATCGTCGTTCCGGGTGTGGTCATCGTCGTTCTCGGGAGGCAGGTGCTACGAGTGGGTGCTACACCGCCCCACCCGTAGTCGCCGACCGCGTGTCGGAACTGCGTCTAACCGGTGGTCTCGGCGGCCAGCCGGCCCAGGGTGTCCTCGAGTTGATCGGCCGACACGAGCGGGAACTTCACCTGCTGCAACAGGTCTTTGTCGGTGACCTTGGACCAGTCGTAGGTGTGGCGCACGAGCGTGGCGTCGGGACCCTGGGATTCCAACTCCCACACCCATTCCCATCCGGGAGGCTCGGTGCCTGCGGGTGCGGTCTGCCATGCCAGGAGTTTGTCCTTGGCGTAGCCGGTGACGTGGTTGTCGGTCTTGTACTCACCACCCATGTGCGGGCCGTCCATGTTCATGGTGAACACGTCGCCGACCTGCTGGATACGGTCGGCGTGCTCGACGCCGCGAATGAATCCAGAGCCGTCGAGTTTCTGATGGCGCTGCGGGTTGCTCAGGACGTCGAAGACCGTATCCACCGGTGCGTCGATGACCCGTTCCACTGTGACACTCGTTTGTTCACTCATCACTCCACCGTGCCCAAGGGGCGTCGACTTGGCAACCAGCCATCGGGGGACAGCCGTCGGATCATCGGCTACTGCCCGTAGGTGTGGCGCAGGTTCGCGTTGATCAGGGTGCCGATGCGCTGGCACAGGTGTCGGAACCGCCGGTCGTCGGGTGCAGGCGGCTCCACCAGCAGGGTCCAGCGCAGATCGGTGCCCCCATCGGCGCGCGCCGTGAGGTCGAAGGCGATCCGGGCGTCGGGGCACTTGAGCCACAGCGACGACCAGACGACGCGGGAGGGCCGCTCGGATTCGAGCACCGCCGGCGCGATCTCGTCGTCCTCGAGGTGTAGCCACGGGCGACATGGCTGACGATCGGGGTCGACGAGATCGTCGAAGATCACCCAGGGCGGCGCCGGCTGAGAACGGCGCTTCGAGGCGATGGCATCCACCCGGCGAGCGTAGGTGACCAGCAGGACCCATGCACGCGTCTTGCACGACAGTGTGCGACAGCAGGCGACAGGTCACGACAGAGCCACGACAGAACCGCTACCTAGCGTTGTCGGTAATCGAACCCCGGCTGTCCGCTAGGAGGACCTCATGACCAGCGTCACCACCGCGCCGACGACCACGTCGCGCACCTACACCTCGCTTGGAGCGGCATGGATACCGCTCGCCGCACTCTGTCTCGCGTTCTTCGTCGAGATGGTCGACAACACTCTGTTGTCGATCGCTCTGCCCACCATCGGCCGCGACCTCGGCAGCGACACCGTCGCGCTGCAATGGGTCACCGGCGCCTACTCGCTGACCTTCGGCGGCCTGCTGCTGACCGCGGGCTCCATCGCCGACAGATTCGGCCGACGGCGAGTGTTGCTCATCGGCCTCACCGCCTTCGGTCTGCTGAGCCTGCTCGTCGTGTTCGTCTCCACGACAGGCGAACTCATCGCCTTGCGCGCCTCCCTCGGTATCGCCGCCGCCGCGATGGCACCGATCACCAATTCGCTCGTGTTCCGCCTCTTCGACGACGAGACCCTGCGGATGCGTGCGATGACCGTCATGATCGTGGTCGGCATGGCCGGGTTCGTCCTCGGTCCGGTCCTCGGCGGCACCGCCCTGGCACACGTCCGCTGGGAATGGCTGCTCGTCGTCAACGCACCGATCGCGCTGATCGCCGGCATCGGTGTCCGGCTCGGCGTCGCCGCCGACCGCTCCGACGGTCTGACCAAGGATCGACTCGACCTGCCGGGCGCTCTGTTGAGCATCGTCACGATCGGCCTCGCATGCTGGTCGTTGACCAGCGGCGTCGAGCACGGTTGGGTGTCGTGGCCCACCATCGCCTCCATCGTCGGCGCGGTGCTTGCCGCAGCGGCCTTCATCTGGCACGAACTTCGTTCGGCCGCTCCGATGCTCGACGTCCGGCTGTTCAAGGTCGGGACGATCCGCGGTGCCACCATCGCCCAGATCGGCACGTCGATCGCGATGGCCAGCGTGATGTTCGGACTGATCCTGCACTTCCAGTACGCCTACGGCTGGAGTCCGGTCAAGGCCGGTCTGGCCAACCTGCCGATCATCGTCACGATGCTCGTCGCGACGCCGATCTCGGAGTGGTTGGCCGGCCGGTTCGGCCACCGCATCGCCTGCCTCGTCGGCGCAGCCTGCCTGGCCGGATCGCTCGGCGGCCTGGCATGGGGTGTCGAGCACGGCTACCTCGTCATCGCGCTCTCGATGGTCGTGATGACCATCGGACTGCGCACGGTGATGACCATCTGTGCCATCGCCCTCGTCGAGGCGATGCCGGCCAACCGCACGTCCATCGGCACCGCGCTCAACGACACCGCCCAGGAGGTCGGCACGAGCCTGGGGACCGCCGTCATCGGCACCATCATCGCCGCGGTGGTCACCACTCAGCTCCCGGCCGGCACCTGGGGCGCCGACCTCGTCGAGTCGTTCTTCCACGGAGAGCGGCTGACCTACGGCATCCTCGCGGTCGTCGTCGGGGTCGTCACCGCGGTCGGCGCGATGGCGCTGACCAACTCACGTAGCACGCAGGAGTGATGGCTCGATGCTTCGAGGGCACCGCATGCCCGGCCCTCCAGGCCGGGCATGCGGTGTTTTCAGATCATGTTCTTGCGGGTCATCCAGTGCATCACCGGCCACCCGATGAAGACCGGTAACCAACAGGTCAGGACCCGATAGAGCAGCACCGCGGGTACCGCCACCGCCGAGGGAAGGCCGAAGGCGGCCAGTCCACCGATCAGCGCGGCCTCGACGGCGCCGACACCGCCGGGCGTCGGGGCGGCCGATGCCAGGGTTCCGCCGATCATCGTCACCACGGTGACGGTGACGAACGAGGTCTGCCCACCAAAGGCGTACACGCTGGCCCACAGTGCCAGCGCTCCGCCGAGAGTCGTGGTGGCACAACCCAAGACGATGGTGCCGAGCCGCTTGGGCTCACGTGCCACGTCGAGGATGTCGGTCAGCAACTCGATCACCTTGGGCCGCAACGACGTTCCCAGCCAATGCCGAAGCTTCGGAACGAGGAGGAACACACCGACGACGCCGAGTAGAGCGCCGGCGACCAGGTAGAGCACCGTCGTGGAGGGAACGAAATGTTCGAGGTTGGTCGATGTTCCGGCCAGCGTGGTGAATACGATCAAGAGCGCTACATGGACGATCACCTGCACACTCTGTTGCAGGGCGACCGCCGTGGTCGCGCGGACTCCGCCGAGACCGCCCTTCTGCAGGAACCGGGTACTCAGGGCGAGCCCGCCGACACCCGCCGGGGTGGTGGTGGCGGCAAAGGTGTTGCCGAACTGCATGATCACGAGGTTGCGGAAGCTGACCACGCCGTCGGCGCACGCCCACAACGCCGCGGCCGCACCGACATAGGTGAGCATCGACACGACCAAACCCATCAGCGCCCACCACCAGTCGAGGCTGCGCAGTTCACCGAAGAACGTCGGGACGGTGCTGATGAACGGGTAGGCCACGTACACGAGGGCGACCAGCAGTACGAGTTGGATGACCTGGCTGCGGGTGAACCGGGTGATCGGGGCGGCCTGGATTTCACCGCCGGTTTGCGAGACGATCTCCTCCCGCGCCTGCGACAGCGTGGATTTCGCGTCGGCGAGACCATCCCGGATGCGGGAGGGCAGAGCGGTTTTGGTGAGACGGCGGGAGGCGACAAGGACCCGGTCCTCACCGAGCACATCGATGGCCGCGGTGACCGCGGCCTCGGCGCCGTACAACTCGGTGGTGCTCGCGAGCATCTGGGCGATGTCGGACTCCATCCGATTCTCGTTGGCGCCGTACTCGGCGTGGGTGAACCCACCGAACAGGACTGTCCCGTCGAGAACGGTGATCCGACTTGCCCGGAGATCACCGTGCGCGATGCCGTGTGAATGCAGTTCCTGCAGGGCCTCCCACAGCGCCCGCGGTGTGGTCTGGGTGATCGCGGCGTCCAGGTCGCAGCCGCGACGCGTGCGGTGGGCATACATCGTCCATCCCCGGTCGAGGGAAGCGACCGCGACGGGAGCGGAGTCGGCGAGCCCGACATCGCCGACGGCGATCGCCATCAGCCCGCGATGCTCGACCATCCGGCTGACCGAGAGCTGCAGCGGCCCGGTCTCCTGGGTCCGCAGTCGGATCTTGCGGACGAACTGCCGGAGCAGTCCGGCACTGTGCTGATTGGGGCCGTAGAGGTCGATGACCACGTGACCGCAGTCGTCCGAGTCCGACGTAGACTCGTCCGTCGTCGAGTCCGCCTCCAGCCCGAGAGGCCCGGTACCGGCCGGGGTGACGATCGACAACGCGGTCACCTCGATTCCCCGTTGCCCCAGCACCCGGACCGCGCTCTCCAGCGGTACCACCAGAGCCGGCGTGCCCACCACCCAGACGACGATCGACCCGACCAACCAGCCGGTCGACAACCCGAAGACCGCTCCGGCCGGAACGACGGAGCTGACCACGAGATGGATCGGGATGAAGGCCAACAACAGCGTCCACCACCAGCGCCGCCAACGGGCGGGCAACCACGGCCCGGACACGGTCAACACCGCGGCGAGCATCGCGATCCATCGCGGGTCGTCGAGGAATTGCGAGACAAGCGAATTGAATCGCTGGTGTCGGTCGAAGTGCCAGTTGGGTGCGCTGACACCGTTCTCGCTGATGGACAACGACAGGAAAGTGATCGCCGCCGCGGCGCCGTAGGCCCACAACATGCGCCACTGACGTGCGGCGAGCAGTTCCAGCAGGATCACGAACGGTAACGCGAGGATCGCGAGACCGTAGGCGAGGTAGACGAGATCGGCCTGGGTGGGGGACAGGACCCCGATGATGCGGGAGATGGACTGCTCGAGATCGACCCAATTGTTGCGGGTGATGAGCGAGCCGACCACGACCACCACGAGCATCAGCGTTGCGGCCACCACCCGCAGGATGTCGGTGGTGCGACGCCACAGCGGTTGCAGCAGGCTCCCTGATACGGTGATCTGCCGACCGTCGACGTCCATCTGCCCCGAATCTCCGCTGACTATGTGCCGCCCCGTGCGCCGGTACGCGCCGGAGCCGTCGAGCTTCCCATAAACATAGTCGGCGCCGGAGCGTCCGAGGGTCGCGGCGGTCCGGCGGTGTGGGGCAGGACCGCGACAGCCGGCAACGCGGTCCTCACGACTGGGCGTCGATGTCACCGACCCCCGG
Organism: Gordonia sp. i37; assembly: GCF_002043085.1. NCBI lineage: Bacteria > Bacillati > Actinomycetota > Actinomycetes > Mycobacteriales > Gordoniaceae > Gordonia > Gordonia sp. i37. The sequence continues at coordinate 45,051 of NZ_MVPX01000239.1, forward strand.
CGTCCCGTCGGCTCGCGCGTACTGCAGGTAAACCGTTCCGCCGGGCGAGGCCGTCGGCGGCTCGAGAAGAGTCAGAACGGTGGGCAGTGTGCCCTGATCGAACACCTTCTTGCCCACGCCCAGCACGATCGGGTGCACCCACAGATCGAGCCGATCGAACAGCTTCTCCCGCACGAGTGTCTGTACCAGATTCAGGCTGCCGACCACGGTCACGTGCTCGTGCACGTTCCGGAGTCCACCGACGGCGGACACCAGGTCTGGTCCGAGAAGATGTGAGCCCGACCAGGTCAGCTCCGGATCACCGGTTGACGCAACATACTTGGGAATGCTGTTGAAGAGCTTGGCGAACGGCGACGACTGGGGATCCTGATTCGGCCAGTACCGGGCGAAGATGTCATACGTCCGACGACCGAGGAGTAGAGCATCGGTGTGCTCGTAGGCGGCGACGACCTGCGCGCCGCTGACCTCGTTGAGCAGCGGTACCTGCCACCCGCCGTACGGGAAGCCGTCGGGATCCTCGTCCGGGCCGCCGGGTGATTGGCCGACGAGATCCAGCGTGGAGAACAGTTCGATCTGAATGATGCCCATGGCAGACCTCCGGGAGAGTGTGGCGAGCAGTGTCGGAGATATCGACACGCCGGCCGTATAGAACTCATCGCCCCGGAAGGGTCTCAGCCGAGATAAGCACCCAGCGCATCGAGCAGGCCCCGCGTGCCCTTCTCCCGGTTGGGGCCGTCGGCCCAGAACCGGTCGAAGAACACCCCGTGCTCGGCGTGAGTGAATCGGGTTCCCGCATCCACCGACTCGAACTCCAGCGATGCCACGGACGTGGACATGTGGATGCCGTCGATCCACATGTCGTAGGTCGTGACGATGCGGTTGTGCTCGACGATGTCGGTATAGGTGGCCACATACCGCGAGACCGGGCCGTCGTGGAATCTGCCTTCGGCGACGTCACGACCACCGACCCGGAAGTCGAAGGCCCACTCGATGGGATCCACCGAGTCGCCCCCGCCCCACCAGGAGAGCTTCTCCTGTTCATCGGCAAAGGCATCCCAGACGCGGTGCACCGGCGCGGGATAGTCGCGGGTCAGGGTGAATTCGGCGCGCGCGAGTCGACGTTCGATGCTCATCTGTGTCCTATCGGGTGAAGGTGACGTGGATGGTGCCGCTCTCGGCGACCTCGGTGGTCACCTTGTGGGTGCGGTCGAGGGCGGGCAGGTCGTCCCACAGCCGCATTCCTCGGCCGAGGACGATCGGGGCGACCATGAGATGTAGGTGGTCGACGAGTCCCGCGCGCAGGAACTCGCGGGCGGTGCGCACCCCACCGCCGACGCGCACGTCGAGTCCAGCAGCCGCGGCGGACGCTTCGGCGAGCACGTCGTCGACTGCGCCGCTGCGGAAATGGAAGGTGGTCCCGCCCTGCATCTCGATCGAGGGACGTGGTGCGGTGTGGCTCAGGACGTAGACGGGCGTACCGAACGGCGGTTCGTCACCCCACCAGCCCTTCCAGTCCGGGTCATCGGGATAGGTGTGCAGCCCGAACATCGATGCCCCGATGATCTCGGCGCCGATCCCCTCGAAATGTGCTGCGGCATAAGTGTCGTCGACGCCGGTGGTGCCTGCGCCGCTGGTGTCGCCGAAGACTCGTTCGTGAAAGGTGCGGGTGGCCGCGTAGGACGCGGTGAGCCGCCCCCAGTCCTCGCCCATCGGGTTGTCGGCGGATTCGCCGCCCATGGAGGTGTATCCGTCCAGTGAAACGAACATGTCGATGCGAACGCGGGTCATGTCAGGTCTCCTTGTGAGTCGTGCGGGTCAGGTGGATGCCGAGCCGATCGGCCTGGTGTTCTGCAGGGGTGCGCTGCTCGCCGAGCCAGACATGCAACACATCGAGTGAACCCGGGCGCAGGCTGACGGTGCGAACCCGTCCAACCTTGTGCGACACGATGATTCCGGCTTCTTCGAGTACCCGCAGATGTTGCATGAACGACGGCAACGCCATCGGGAACGGTGCCGCGAGTTCGGATACGACGGCCGGCGAGATTGCCAACCGTTCGACGACGGCGCGACGAGTCGGGGCCGCGAGAGCGCGGAGCACCGTGTCGACATCGTCGTGATACTTAGGCACACGCCTAAGTGTTGCCGACGTGCAGGTCGGCGTCAAGGGCGCATCAACGGTCACGCCGGACGTCGGCGAGGTTCCATCGGCCGGATTGCCGAAGCCCACTACCGTCGACTCGCACACATGTGCGACTATGGTTCCGTGAGTGTACGCAAAGGGGACGGTCTGACGTCCGACGACCTGACAGCGCTGTCCGCCGGACTCGCCGCAGGAAAGAGGGTCACGGTCTATCTGCGCGACCCCATGCCCTCCCTCAACCTCGACGCCGGGACCTCGGCTCGCGTGGTGTCCATCGAGGGATCGGTCGTGACGGTGCGCCCGAAAGGCGTCGACGATCAGTTGCCCTTCGAGGCGAATGAACTGCAAAGGTCGCAGGCCGCAACGGGGTCCGCATCTCCGGGACAGAAGCGTCCTGCCGCAAGGTCTGCACCTGCGAAGGTCGCTGCACCGCCAGCCGTCCCGTCTTCGCCGCCGCTCACATCGAACTCGACCACCCGGAAATCCGAATCCGGGCCCGGGGGAGCAGGTACCTCAGCGCCGACGCCGCGAGCCGCGAACACGAGTCCGCAGAGTTCGGGCGCTGCTCCGAAGGCGCCACGGCGAGCGAAGACCACGACAGCCGCCGTGAGCGTCACGCTCACCTCAACCCCCGCAGGAAGCTGGGCCGTCTCGGTGTCGCAGGGCAGCAAGAAAACCGTCAAGGCGACCGAGGTGACCGCCGATCGCGTGGCGCGGGCGATGCGCGAACTCGGCAACGACGCCGCCATCGCAGCCGTCGACGAGGTCATCAGCGCAGCGCGCGAGGCGGCGCAACGCAGGATCGACGAACTCAGTCACGAACTCGAAACCGCGCGTGCGGCATTGGCACATCTCGAGGATCAGGCGTCGGATAGCTGAGCGGTACTATGCGCTGTCGGTGCCGCCGCTGTCGAGATCTCGTAAGTACTGCGCGTTACCTCTGATCGCCGCCTCGTAGCGTGGGATGTCTCCGTCCCGCATCTCGTCGGCCACGAGCTCGAGCACAATCGCGAGGGAAGTCGCCGCCCGGCCGTCGGCATGGACACTGAGGGCGTAGAAGACGCGCAACGCGTGCGATCTCGGAAAGCGTTGGCACGCGTCAGCAACAACGGCAAGGGACTCGTCAAGCCGCCCGAGGTTGCGCAGGGTGCTTCCGTATTGGAGTAGGCAGCGCGCCAGGCGGTCACCGGATAGCCCGGCCGCCAGGGCTTCCCGGTACAACGCCTCCGCCCGGACCCCATCGCCGGCCGTGTCGTAGGAGCCCGCCAACTCGTACAAGACGGCAGCGTGTCCGGGGTGACGCGCGAGCAGATCCTCGAAGTACGCGATCGTCGGCTGCATGTTCGCGCGGTCCCGCTGGTCGAATCCGTGGGCAATGGATGCTTCGAGTTCGTGATCGTCGAGTGCGTCATCGTCGGTATTCACGGTTTCGATCTCCTACTGTTCGGCGGTGAGCCAGGTACGGGTGACTCCCAGGACGCGCTCGCCATCGAGATCGGCCAGCGATATACCGGCGAAAATCGTTGCGGCGTCCGAACTCTGCCACCGGAACCGGAAACTCTCCGTCATCGCAGCGTCAGCGATGGCGAGCGCCGCGCTCTGAGCAGTCTGCGCGTTGGCGAACGCACCGGCGGTTCGGCTGAGATAGGCATCGAGCAGCGGACCGTAAGCGTCGGCGCCTTCGGGACGCTCAGCGTTGGAGACGAAGTCGCTCGCCACGGCGGCCGGTTCGATCACCGCGACATGCACGTTGAAGTTCTCGGCGACCAGCGCCAGGGACTGCATGAATCCTTCGACGGCGAACTTCGCGCCGCAATAGGCGTCGGCGAATGGTTGTCCGACGACGCCACCCACACTCGTGACCGTCAGGATGCTGCCGCTGCGGCGTTCCCGCATACCTGGCAGGACGAGCTTCGTGAGATTCACCGGGGCAAGGTAATTCACATCCAGCTGCGCCTGGATGTCCGACATCGACAACTGCTCGGCGGTCGCCACACAGCCCTGACCCGCGTTGTTGACCAAAACATCGATCGCGCCGTGGTCACTGACCACCTCGGCGACCAGGCGGGCGGCGGCAGTGTGATCGACCACGTCCAGCGCTCGGATGTCGAGCTCCACGCCGGCGTCGGCCGCAGCGTCACGCAATCGACCGGATCGACCGGTGTCGCGCATGGTGGCGACGACCCGCACGCCGCGGCGAGCGAGCTCGACCGCCGCGTACATGCCCATGCCGGAGGAGGTGCCGGTGACGAGTGCTACTTGTGTCATGCCCACACCGTAATCGTGGCGGTGTCGGGTCCGGATGGCATTGCGTCGGCCGCAGCGTTGCACGGCGATGATGTCTCGTCCGCGTTGGTTGTCGGCGGTGGCGACTAGTGTCTGCGACGAGCACGCCCACTCATCCGTCGGCCGACCAGGAGGAAACAGTCAATGGCCAGTGGTTACCGATCATCAGCCGACTGGACTGCGGTGGCACGAGTCATCGCCGAGGCCACCGACCGGGGGATCGGCGCGGCACGCACTCATGAGCTCGAAGAATTACGCGACGTTGTCGAGGAACTCGCGATCCAAGCCGACGCCGCCCGTGACGTACACGGCCACTTGGTGCGCGAGCTGCTGGAAACCTCGTATCAGGACGGGCTCGACGGCGACGATATCGCCGAAGTCCTCAACCGCACCGTGAGTGCCGCCGGATGCTGGAACGCACAGGTGGACCCCACCGCCGTCGCGGTGGTGCTCACCGGCGCGCTCGGCGTAGCAGAGCGGCCCGAGGACGGAACGACGTCGGTGCCCACACCGAACGACGTCGTCGTCGCGGCGCTCCTGGTGGCTGCCGATCTGGCGTCGGCGGCCGCTGTCGATCACGGCCCGTATGTGACTCGTGCAGTCGAGGAGCTACGCCGCGCGCAGACAGTCGAGATGCCCTGAGCGGCTCGGTGGCACGAGGTGGCCGACGCGCCACAACCATTGGTGGACACCGCGGCGGTACTCACCGGGCATGCCAGCCGAGGACCCGCCGACTCTGCCGTGCCGTGGCCAGCAACCGTCCCGACTCATCTCGCAAGGTCGTGTCATCGACCGACCACCCTCCCGACGTCGACACATTCCGCGTGTGGACGAGGACGGGCGCGGGCGACGGGTCGTCGAGCGCGGCGGCCGCGTGCATCGAGAACGCCACAGTCGGGACGGCCAGGGGAGCCGACAGCGTCGGAAAGACCCCCGGCGGAAGGCAATCGGCGAGAAGCGCGAGATAGGCGAAATCCATCGACATCGGTGTTCTCGTCGAGATCCACGCCCGCATCCAGGCATCCTCCGAACCGGTCAGCGGGAGCGCGCCGTCGGTGGGACGTAGGTCGAGATGTCCACCCATCGGGACGATCTCGGGCGGGATCATGAATGGTTCGCAGTCCTCGGGACGCGCGACGACATCCGCCGACACATCCACGATGTCGGCTGGGGACGCCGGCCCCTCCCGGCCCAGGGTCACCGTGGCGGCCGCGACATCGCGACCGCCCTGGGTGATGCCGACATCGACAATGCGCGTGCTGCCGCCGATCTTCTTCTCAAGGAGAGTCAGGACGAGTTCACCGTCGGCAGGTCGTCCAAGGAATCGGAGGTCGAGCGCTCGCACCGATCGATCCGGTACGGCCGCCGCTGCCACGTGGCCAGCCAGAGCCGCGATCACCCCGCCATGCGGACCGGACCAGCCCCACCATGAGCGATCGATGTCGGCCGACCACGTGCCCTCACCAATCGGCTTGACCGAGAACTCATCAACCAGCGCCTGCCTACCGAGTTGTTTCACGCAACCGAGGTAATCACACCGAGTTTCGTCACGCAACTCACTTCGCACAGGATCTCGGACCTCCGCCGATCGGGGGAGGGCACACTCCGCTGGCCGATCAGCCAATCGGCGGTCCCCAGAGCATCGGAGTCCCGAGCACACTCACATGTGTTGCCGGTTCCGACGACACCGCCTTCGGAAGGAGCGCACCATGACCACCAGCCACGAGACCGGGTTCGACGGCTCCTACATCTCGGCGATTGCCGCACGTCTCGACGAGAACCGAGACACCGTCGTTCTCGAAGACGACGACCGGATCTACTCGGGAAAAGCGCTGCAGGACATGATCGATCACCTCGATCGCGCACTGTGGTCACAGGGTGTGCGCCCCGGCGACCGGGTCGCGTTGATCGCCCCGATCACCGCCACTGCGATCGCTGCGCGGTACGCCGCATCGCAGATCGGCGCGGTCACGGTGTTCTGCCCGGGTGCCGGCACTCCCGAACGGCTTGCCGTGTTTCTGTCCCGCATCGCGCCCAGCCACGTCATCGTGTTTCCGGAGACCGCCGACGCGGTGGCCGCGGCCGGCGCCTCGACGGCGCTCTCGGTCGGGGCGGTGGACGGTGCTGTCAACCTCCTGGCCGTTCAGCCGGGCGTCGACGGCGTCCATCCTGCTGTGACCGTCGGCGCCAACGATGACTGCGTGGTGGTCGCCTCGGGCGGGACGACAGGGGTTTCCAAGGCAAGCATCCGCTCCGTCGGCGCATACCGAAGGTTGGTCGATCTCGGTTCCAACCCTGGTCGTCGCCAACTGGTGTGCACGCCACTCGCCTACATCGCGCAAACCATGGTCGACGCCACGCTGCTCGGCGGCGGCACTGTCGTACTGCGCCGCAGCGCCGATCCCGGCGTCATCATCGATACCGTGCAGCGGCGCCACATCACGCACCTGACGCTCGTCGAACCCCAGCTCGTCGAATTCGCTTACGACGACACTCTTTCCGACGCCGACCTGTCGTCGTTGATCATGCTGACCCACGTCGGCGCCGACGCCGCACCGGCCTTGCGCACGAAACTGCTGAGGCGACTCGGCTCTCCGGTCCTCGCAAAAACGTACGGCGCCAGCGAGTTCGGTCTCGCCAGCATTCTCGCCGGCCCCGCCTACACACTGTGCTCGTCACATCTGGCGACCGCCGGACGACCCCGCCCTGACATCGGCCTGCGCGTCGTCGACGACACCGGCACACCAGTGCGTGACGGCCGGTCCGGGTTCATCGAAGTAGACACACCGGAGCAGGCGTACGCCTACAGTGTCAGCCCCGCCAATTCCGGCTTTCTACCCGATGGCTGGTTCCACACCGGCGACGTCGGCCTCATTCATGAGGGTTATCTGCAGATACGCGGACGCGCTGGGGATCGCCGGCGCACAGCACGAGGAGATCGGTTTCCCGTCGACCTCCAGCAGGTCCTCTGCTCGAATCCCGCTGTGCGGTATGCCGTCGCGATCCCCGCACCTGCCGGCGCCGACCAACCTTTCGGTGCCGCGATCGTCCTCGACGCGAGTTCGGGGGAAGACGTGCTCACCGACCTGAATGCCCACCTCGTCGCCAGGGCGCCGGAGTTCGCGGGAACCCCGATCGTCATCGTCGATCACGTCCCGACGACCGAACAGGGCAAGCCGGATCGCGCGGTGATCAGCTCGCTCGTGTTCCCGTCCACCCAGATCGGGTAACCGGAGGTCTTGTCACCAGTGCGGCGCCCACCGGTGGTGGCACCACCCATCACCGGTGGGCGAGGCGGTAGTGCGCCGGGCTCTGGCCGTGTACCGATTTGAATGCGTTACTGAACGAGTATGCCGACCCGTATCCGACTCGGCGAGCGATCGTTTCGAGCCCGTCGTCCGTGGCGATGAGAGCGTCGGCCGCCAGCGTCATCCGCCAGCGCGCGAGATACCGCGCCGGGGTTTCGCCCACACCATCGCGGAACTTCGCGGCGAGTCCGGACCGCGAGACGTGCATTGCGGCCGCCAATGAGGTGACCGACCAAGGCTTTTCGGGTGATTCGTGCATCAGGTCCAGCGCGCCGGCGACGGTTGGGTCGACAGTGCCGGACAGCCATCCCGGCCCGGCCAGAGGCGCCGCGGCGCGGATCACCGAGGCAACGACGACGTCGAGGAGACGATCGATGACAAAGCTGTGCCCGGGTTTCGGATCGGCGAGTTCGCTGCGAAGTAGGGCAAGTAGTGTTTCGTCGACGCTCCCGGGTGGTGGGACCGTGATGTCCCGCAACTGCTCGGTGAGGTGGTGGCCGACCTGCGACACGCGGGCATAGGTGCCCACCAGCAATTGGTCGGCTCCGTCGTCGTCATTTCCCCATGTGAGCAGACCTCGGTGCGCGGTGGACCGCATCGTCTCGGAGAGCGGAATACACACTCCGCCTTCGATGATGCGCACCGTCGGAGGGCGTTGCGGCGCGTCGGCGACAACGTAGCGCGGGCCGTGTGCGACCAACGCCACCTGGCCCGCCACCAGCCGCACCGGCTGTCCTGAACCCGCGAGCCATACCGCTCCGCGATCCACAGCGATCACCGTGAGCGGGGCGCCGTCATCGATGTCGACCGACCACGGCGCAGTCATCGACAGGCGCAGCGCGAACAGGCCCTGTGCCCGCAAGCTGGACAGCATCCGAAACAACGGGTCCACGACCTCAGATTAGACGTTTGCGTATGAATGCTGGATGGCTCGGCATGGAGAACGCCAGATCATCGACCGATGCTTGTTCCCATGATTATGAAGACAGTGATCGGATTGGCCTCACTCCTCAGCGCGACTCTGGCAGGCTTTTACTTCGCTTACGCCACAGTGATCACCGCTCAGGGCGGAGTCGACGGCGCGGACGCGATGCGCAGGATGAATTCGGTTGTCGAGCGTCCGCCGTTTCTGGCGCTCTTCTTTTTCGCCCCGCTGCTCGCGGTCGCCACGGCGGTCTGGATCGTCGTCGCCAGCCCGCGGGACGCTCGTGGGCTCGCCGCGGTGTTCGGTGCAGTATGCGCGATCGCCGCGTGCGTCACGACGGTGGCGATCAACGTACCCCTCAATCAGCGACTGGCCACCGGCTCGGTGGAATGGGCCACGTTCACCCGCACGTGGGGAACGTGGAACGTGCTACGCCTGTGGTTGTCGTTGCTCGGCGCGATCGGGATGGGAGTGGCCGCGCTCCGCTGACCGTAGGCCGAGCGTGACAAGGCAGAAGCCTCCTCTTCACACTCGTTCGACGGGCTGCCTGAGGATGGTGCGCAGCTTCGCGGGCTCGACCTTGCGGAAGTCGTTGAAGTAGATCTCGTGGTGTTTGCCCGTCGGCTTCAGCCCCGCGCTCGGGATGAAGGTGTGGTGCAACTCGGCCAGCGTGTCGGCCTCGTCGTCGTAGGAGCCGATGTGAAGCCGCTGAACGGAGAGTCCCTCGTGGAGTATCTCCAATCGCACCCTGTCGAGGCTCGCGGGCGGGTTCTTGTTGGCGGCCTTCGCTATCGCAGCGTCGAACATCTCGGGGGTGATCCAGTCGGGGACCATGATCATGGCTGTCCAGTCCCATTGGGATTTGTCGCGCCTGTCGGTGAAAGCGTCCATATCCTCGGCCGACCAGAGCGATTCGAGAGGCATGACGACGTAATCCTTGCCGAGCTCTTTCTTGCTCGCGAACTTGAGTTTGTAGGCGACGGAGTACAGTGCGGCAACAGCGTCGGTGTACTCCTGGCCGGTGTTGGGGTCGCCGTTGCCGTCGACCATGAGGTACTGCAGTGGTGGGACGTCCACGATCTCAAACGCCTTGGAGCTGGCACGGTAGGAGGCCAGCTCTTTCTTGAAGTCTGTCTTCGTCATTGTTGTGCTACCTGCATCCTTGGCCCGCGGAATACCCGAAATCGTCGGCGGAATACCCGTCGCGCCTTCCTATTTGCTCCCTGGTCCGCACGCAACCAGCTCGCGCTGTTCGAGCCCCCATCCACCGGCTCGGTCGAGAACCACGAGATTCGAGAGCTTTTCGCCACGGTAGTCCAGGGCAGGTCCGTCCGGGCGCGCGACGGGGCTGGTTCCTGTACACCAGATCGTCCGAGGTTCCCGCGGGAACCGATGTCAGGAGAGACAATTGATCCGGTCCGCACCTCACCGGTGGGCGCTTCCTGTCATCCGGGCCGCACCACCGCGCCGGCGCGGCGCAGCCATTCGAGGTCATCGGGTCGGATTTGCACGCCGGGATTGGCCGTCGGCACCACCACGACCTGCTCACACCGGGCCACGAGGAGTCCGAGTGCGTTCTCGGCTTGTGCCACAGCACTTTCCGCACGGTCGGCAACCTCCTCCTCGAGACGGACGTTCGACCCGCCGTCGGACACCACCAGGACGCGGGCAGCGGACTCCGGTTCGTCGTCGATCACCCCAACGGCGAGCAGGAAGGCCGACGCCAATGGTGTGCCGCCACCGGACGGCAGCGCCGCGATGACCTCGTACGCGTCCCGGAGGTCGCGGGTGGGTTCGACCACGAGTTGCGCTGTAGCACCGCGGGCCACGATGACCGCCACTTTCGACCGGTTGGCGATGGACTGTTCGATCGCGCCGATCGCCCTGCCGGCCGCCACGCGTCCACGGACGCCGCTCATGGAGTCGGACCGGTCGACGATGACGATCGTCAGGCGACCTCCTCGACGCACGTGGATGCTGCTTCGCAACGCATCCCGATCGAGGTGGCCCCGTCGGCCGGCTGCGGTCAGCGTCGAATGAATGTCAAGACCGAGCGCCGCATCGTACTCGACGACACGTCTGACCCGACCTCGTCTCGTGCGCCCCATCGCACCCCGGCGTCCGGGGCGGCGCTGTTGCAAGTAGCGCCGCGCGACCGACACCGACGCCCATTCCGGCGTTGACGCGCAGGCTGCACCGAGGTCGACCAGCCGCGCCACCTCGGCCTCGTCGGCGCCGAGCTCTTCCACGGCGTCTCCCGCGGCAGGTGCGTCCACCTGAGTCGGATCGGCGGCCGACGGTACGAGGGTCGCGGCCTCGACCAATGGTCCGAGCCGCGGTTCGATGATGTTGCGGGCCAGCACCGTCGAGGGCGAACCGCCCGCCGCGGACACCGCGTCGAGGCATCGCACGGTGCCGATGTCGAGACGGTGATCGTCGATTCCGTTGGCGGCCAGCGTGCGCACCGCCCAGTCGAGGCGCGACACGCCGCCCTGTGCAGGCAATCGCCGGGATCGGGTGGTTGGGGTCACGCCCAGCCCGACGACGACCGGAACGCGGGAGAGGAGTACCGGTGGCACGCTCTCGACGTCCGGTGCCGACGCGAGAATCCGGTCGCAGTCGAGGAGCGCGGCGACCGCCGGGTCGATCAGGTCGGCGGCGGGAATGATGACACCGGCGGGTGTCGCGGCCCGGTCGAGCACGGAGAGCATCGGTGACCCGGTGGCGGTTTCATCGGCGGTGACGTCGGCGTCGGTCATAGCGGCGGTGATCGTCATCGCGGAGTCGGGGCGAAGAAATGCCATCACCGCCTCCCGACGGCCTGCGTCGCCCACCAACAGCAGGCCGAAGCCGCCGTCGGTCTGCCAGGCCCTGCAGAGACGCAGTTGTTCGGAGTCGAGGAACGACTCCGGCGGGCGATGCCAGGGCAGCGTGGGCATCTATGCCGCGAAGTGCCCGACGACTGACACGACCGCGTTGCGCACGCGCGCGGTCGCCACCGTCGGGCGTTCGAAGGGCTCACGCGGAATCCGATGGCGCAGCACCGGAATCGCCGCATCGGCCAGGTCACCCCGCATCACGGTCGGGTGTCGACGCAACGCGGCCAGTGCGCGCGCGGCTCGGATCAGCATCACCTCACCGCGGTGCCCCACAGCATCCACCTCGACGCACAGCCGGACGGCGTCCGACAGGATCTGTTCGTCGACCTCCACACCCTCGAGATCGGCGCGCGCGGCGGCAAGGCGTTGCGCCAGGTGGTGCTGGCGGACCGAAAAGCGTTCCGCGAAAACGTCGGGATCGGAATCGTAGTCGAGACGCTGACGGACGATCTGGGTCCGCAGGCCAACATCGGTGATGGTCTGCACGTGCGTCGACAGACCGAACCGGTCCTCCAACTGCGGACGCAACTGGCCCTCCTCGGGGTTGCCGGACCCGACGAGTACGAAGCGCGCCGGATGCCGATGACTCAGCCCGTCCCGTTCGACGATGTTGATCCCGCTCGCCGCGACGTCGAGCAACAGGTCCACCACGAAGTCGTCGAGCAGGTTGACCTCATCGATGTAGAGGTAGCCGCCGTGTGCGTCGGCGAGTAGTCCTGGCCGGAACACCGCTTCGCCGTGTCGAAGTGCGCGATCGACGTCGAGTGCGCCCACCACACGATCCTCGGTGGCACCGAGCGGTAGGTCGACGACCGGGGCATCGATACCGGAGATCGCCAGGAGCTCACCGAGCGCACGGATGAGTGTGGACTTGGCCGTGCCTCGGTCGCCCATCGCCACGACACCGGAGATTCCCGGGTCGACGGCGGTCAGCAGCAGTGCAGTCTTGAACTCGTCGTGACCGAGGACGGCGGTGAAGGGATAGGTGGGGGTCATCCGTCACCGACTCTGTCGGGCGGTGATGAGAGCGGGCTGCAAGGCCTCCGGGATGGATCGGCAGTCCGACGAATCACGGATGCTCGCGATCCATGTGACGAGTCCGCGCAGAACCGGCATCCGGTCCGCGGTGGCGAAGGCGTGACGGAACCTGACGCGCGACGAGCCAGCCTCGCGGTAGACGACCCCGACGACCGGACCCTGGTGGCACACCCCAAGGCAACCGGTCTTGATCAGCACCCCGCCCGGGGTGTTGCGGATGGTCTGGCCGAGACGTTGTGAGCGGCGCACCTCACCGGGGTGTCCGGCCGAGGCCGCTTCGTCGCCGAGATGCCACAGAGCGCTGCACCGGTGACCCGCGCACAGCGCCACCAGCGGCCCTCCCTGATCGTGGACCTGATCTTCCTGGCTCATGATCTAACGATAACGGTTGTCATTTACGATTGGACGGGGACCGCGACTATCCACCTTCACCCGACAGGAGACAACCATGCCCGTTGCCGAGCAGCTCGCCCGTTTCACCACTGGGGAGGGCTTCATCGCCGCACTCGACCAGAGCGGTGGCAGCACGCCAAAGGCCTTGCGTATGTACGGCATACCCGATGATCGCTACTCGACAGACGCGGAGATGTTCGATCTGATCAACGCCGCACGTGCCCGCATCGTCGTCAGTCCGGCCTTCGACGGCGCCCGCGTCCTCGGCGCCATCTTGTTCCAGGGGACACTGGATCGGCAGGTCGACGGTACACAGTTCGCCCACTATCTGTGGTCCACCAAGGGCATCGTGCCGCTGCTCAAGATCGACAAGGGTCTGCGGGACCCGGAGGACGGCGTCCAGCTGATGAAGGACATCCCGGACCTCGCTCGCACACTTGACGATGCCCGTGCGCGCGGGGTTTTCGGAACAAAGGAGCGGTCGGTCATCCACGAAGCCGACGCCGAGGGGATCCGGCGAGTCGTGGCACAGCAGTTCGAGGTCGCCGCCGAGGTGCTCGCGGCCGATCTCGTCCCCATCCTCGAACCCGAGGTCAGCATCGATGCCCCGGACAAGCGCGACGCCGAGGTCGTGTTGAAGGACGAGCTCATGAAAGGCCTGGAGGGCATCGCCGACGCGCAGGTGGCGATCAAGGTGACGATCCCCACCGACGACGGCTTCTACTCCGATCTCATCTCGCATCCGAGAGTCGCTCGGGTGGTGGCGCTCTCAGGCGGCTACACCCGGGATGACGCGTGCGCGAGACTGAAGCGAAACCCGGGGCTCATCGCAAGCTTCAGCCGGGCCCTGCTCGACGGGCTGACCGATCAGCAGGACGACGCCGAGTTCGATCGCGCTCTTGGCGATTCAATCGAGATCATCTACCGCGCGTCTATTGCCTAGGGGATAGGCCATGGAGAGCTGACGTTCCCACGGCGATCGCGCCGGATTCGGCCTCAGACGAGCGGATTCCGGTCGCGGTCGGCTGCCAGGACAGCTGCGAGGAGTCGCCATCGGCGGTGGCGATGGCGGAACATGAGACGGACGAACAACCGCACCACGACGCCGTGCAGTCCGTCCTCGACCTCGAGCTCATCGGTGTACCGGCACGAGGTCGCAGACAGCGGCGTGAATGTCAGACGGTGATTCCAAACCTTGACCGGGCCACCTCGTTCGTTGGTGTAGATCTCCAGGTCGTCGAGTCGAACGACCTCGATCTCGTGCACCCATGACGGGATCACGCCGAACCAGCGGACCCGCCTGCTGGCCCGGAAGCCCTGAGTCATCGCCACATCGGGTGGCGGCGCCTCCTGCATCGAGAACGCGAGAACCGGGGCGAGGACGAACTGCATCACCTCCGGGACGGCGGCAAGCTCGCGTGCTCGGCGAGCACTGAGCGGAAGCTCTGTGGTCACTGTGACGCTGGACAAATCTCGTTCACCTCAGCCCTGCTGGAATGCAATCGGCTGCGCCGCAGCACGATCACGTTGTCGGCGACAGTCGCCGTGGTCTGACCATCAGGTCCGGTGGCAACACGCTCCGATCGTTCGCAACGCAGTGACGACCAGCTGTCCGAAAGTCCGATCGCATCCCGTAGCTGTTGCGGGGTGGGAAACGATTCCGGGTCACGTTGCTCCCACGACCATGGCGCCGACGACGCATGGTCGATCACGATCAGGTGCCCGTCGGTGACGACGCGGGACGCGGCCTGCGCGAGTACTGTGCCTTGGTCGAACTCGACCGGACTATGGAAGTAATTCGCATACACCAGATCGAACGGACCGGCAGGCATGGACCGGGTGAGGTCGTACTGCTCGGCATGCACGGAGGCGGTCAGGCCGGCCACGTCGGCGGCGGAATCGACTCGTCGAACCGCGGTTGTCGACGCGTCGGTCGCCCAGACCTCCCAGCCGAGCGTGGCCAGCCAGAGCGCGTCACCGCCGTGTCCGCAACCCATGTCCCAGGCACGCCCGGGTCGGAGCTGCAGCTCCGCGACCGCGGCCTCGAACACCACATTCGGTCGGCGCTCCGACGGATCGGGGGCAGCGGCGTAGAGCGGTTCCCAGAATCGGGTGGCAGGAGTGCCCTGCTCATCGATGGTCACGATCGCCCTCCATTACGGTCAGTCCTGGGTCCGGCGGGCTACAGCGATCATCGTGTCCGAGCGACAGCGATCAAGGTGTCACAGTCGACTTCGGTGATCCCGTCGTCTGCCAGTCGCCGCAGGAAACCCGCCCGGACGTCGGCGACGGTATCGGCGTCCATCCCCGACAGAGCACCCCGCAGTCCGCTACCCAAAACCATCGACCAGGAGAACTCGTCCGTGCGTGGGACTCGCAGCTCGAGTATTGACGCCGAACCATTCACCGCACCAAGGGATTCAAGCCATCCCACGATCTTCTCCTCGGTGTCGATCCGGGTGATGGGGTGCGGCGGTCCATCGGACGGGGCACGCGGGCCGGGAGGCGGTGGGCCACCTTGGACCCGCGCGACCTCGGCGAAGTATGCACCGGTGAAGCCGTACAGGGCGTCGTCGTGCCAGACCGCGACAGCGAGTCGGCCGCCCGGGCGCAGCAGGGTCAGGAGTTTCCGCACGGTGTCGTCCATGTTCGGCAGAAAGAAGACACCGAAACCGCAAGTGACGACGTCATATTCGGGTGACAGAAGACCGGGCAGAGCAGTGACGTCGTCGACGCGGAAGTCGATGTTGCGCAGGCACGCTGCGTCGGCGTTGGACCGGGCGCGGTCGACCAGGTCGGTCGCGAAGTCGACCGCGGTGACGTGCCCATCGGGCCCGACGACCCGAGCGGCGGCCAGCGCGCTCGCCCCCGTACCCGAGCAGATGTCGAGCACCTTGTCGTCCAACGAGATCCCCGCCCTTTCCACCAGGGCTTCCCCCGCCGGGCCCCAGACAAGGGGAGTCACCAGATCGAAATCCGCACTGGTTGAGTTGAAGATCTGCGCGATGGACGGTCCTGTCATGGACCCAGCCTAACCGGAATGGCAACCGTTATCGATAGTGGAAGGTGGTGAATGCCCAAGGCTCCGAGCCCTACATCGCGCGCTTGGCCTTCTCCAACGCGCCGAGCATACGCAGCACAGAATCCCGCTTCGCTGTCAGGTCAGATGCCTTGGCCTTACCGCTCAGACCGGTGTCTTCCAGCGCGACCTCGAGGCGGCCCTCGATGTCGGCGAGCTGCGCCAGGAGGCTCTCGGCCCGACTAACCAGTTCAGTGGCGTCGGGCCGGGAGATGTTGGTCGAGTCGGCCCCGGAACCGACTTTCCGCGCGGTGCCGGTGGCCTTACCCTTCGCTTTCGCGACGACGGGCGCGGACGTGGTGCCGCCGGCTCGCCGCACCGCGGAAGGTTTACGCGTCTTCGGAGCATCTGTCCGAATCCGCCTCAGCTCCGCGGACGCCTCGCGGAAAGCGACCCGATGCTCCCGCTCTTCGTCGTCCTCGGACTCCAGGGACGCACCCAGGGGGCGCAGACCGTACACGCGGATGAAGTGGCGGGCCTCGGCAACAGTTTGTTCCGCGGCGCGGCACCGCCCGCACCGCGGTTCATGGCGATACACCGCAACATCTTCAAGGGACGAGCACCACACACATCGGGACACAGCGACGTCGGTCATGAGAGCACCAGCAGTGAGAAGAGACACGGGTGAAAAGATTACGACACAAGCTCTTTCACTTCGAATCCGGGTTGACCCCACAGTGCTACGAGCGCGAGTTTGTTCTTGCAGTGATGGTGCGCCGTGGGTGGCCCAAGTCTGGTCGCAATCGAACGCGAATCGTCACAGTGACACATCGCCCCGTCCGAGCCCCGGGACAAGACGGAGGACTCCCGAGTGCGGCGTGATTTCGCGGATCGCGACAGCCCCGGAACTTGTCAAGGGGTTTGAGGCCAGCGGGTGTTAGGCGGCTGCCGGATTTGTCGGTTCTCGATCCTCCTGTTCGGGTTGGTTGATCCACGCGGCTTCGGGCATCTTGAGGATCTTCGGAGCGGGGTCGCTCGCACCGCTGAATCGTGCGGGCGTGGCTTGTCGGGCCTGGGCGAGAGTGTTCGAGCGTAGTGAGGCAATGGTCGGTGCATGGCCGTAGTGCACGTCGGCGGGCGTGTGCAGACCGATGCCGCTGTGGTGGTGGGCATGGTTGTACCACTCCACGAACTCGGCCATGAACGTCCTGGCGTGCTGGATCGATCCGAATCGGGTCGGGAATACCGGCGCGTATTTCATTGTCTTGAACCAGGCTTCGCTGTACGGGTTGTCGTTGGACACGTGCGGTCGGGAATGCGATTTGGTGACGTGCAGGTCGGCAAGCAACTCGGTCACCGTCTTCGAGGTCATCGAGGTCCCGCGATCGGCGTGCACCACCTGCGGGATGCCTTGGATGGCAAACACGTCCTGCATCATTTCCTTTGCCAGCGGACCGGATTCATGAGCGTGGACGTGCACGCCGACGATGTAGCGGGAGTAGATGTCGATCATCACGTACGCGTCGTAGTACACCCCGCGTGCCGGGCCCGCGAGTTTGGTGATGTCCCAGGTGTAGACCTGCCGCGGCGCGGTCGCCACCAGTTCCGGGATCGCCGTCGCCCGACGCTTGGCCAACCGGCGGCGTTCTTTGACCTTCTTGTTCTCACCCAGGATGCGATACATCGTGGAGATCGAACACACGTAGCGGCCCTCGCCGAGCAGGGTGGCATACACCTGGGTGGGTGTCGCGTCGATGAACCGTTCACTGTTGAGCACCGCCAACACCGCCGCACGTTCGACTTCGTCGAGTTTGTTGGCCGGCTCCACACGGTCGCGGACCCGTTGTGCCACAGCATCACACAGCTCATCGCTGATGGCGGGTGTGGTGGCGCGGCGGGCCATGGTGGCTCGCGACAGGCCCGTCAACCGGGCGGCGGCACGCCCGGTGGCGCCGCCCGCGGTCAGGTCGTCGAAAGCGGTCATCAACGCTTGCCACGCTTGGGCTCGGAATCCGCGCTCGTGGAGATCTGCTCCAAGAGCGCGTGCGCTTTTCCCATAATATCGAGGGCTGTCTGGGTGGTCTACAGTTTGGAGTTGGCTTGGGCGAGTTACTTTTTCAACCGTGCGATCTCGGCTTGCTCGGCGGTCAACCCCGACCGGCGCGGCGCCCGCGACACCGCGGCCTCATCAGCGCCCAGCACCCCGGCGTCGCGTAGCCGTTCTCGTTCCTGCTCTAGGACGACTCGCCGCCGCATCATGGTGCCGACCTCCGCCGATTCCTGCGACGGTGGGTGGGACCGGCAATCGCACATCTGTACGTGATCGGTGCGCTGGGCCCGGTCGCGGGTCGGGCGCACGTCGCCACCCGCTAGAGGTGCGCGGAGAGCAGGACGATGGCGGCGTGTCGCCGGATCGACTCCCACGGTGACTCAAGGGCTGCGATTGCCGTGCGCACGTCGCCGGAGTCGATGTCACGCACTCTGTCCGCCGACAGCCCGGCGGCCAGTGATGCATCGAGAGCGGGTGATCGCGTGAGGGTCTCGGCCAGCGGTCTGTAGTCAAGCGGTCCATGCGGGGCAACGTGCTCGTCGATGTCGGAGGGAGTCGTTGCGTCGACGCCGGCCTCCGGGGCGACCGACACCGGGATGTCGAGCGCACGGGACGCAGCGGCGCAGCCGGCGGCGAGTACGCCGTGGAAGCGCGCGAACACGACATCCCAGCGAGTGCCGCCGGGCCCACCGAGCGAGGTCACGTCAGCGGCGTGTAGATCACCTTGCCGGGAGCCCTCTACGACGAATGGTCGGACAGACGGATCGGTGTGGTGCACGACGATCGTCGGCCAGAGGATGAGCATGTCCCGGACGTGTACGTCGACAAGTTCAACTCGGGCGACCGACGTCGCCGCAGCGACCGCGGTCGCTGCGGCGACTGCGCTGACGATCTCATCAGCGAGACGGTCGCCGAGTGCCGACCAGTCGACCGGCACGTCAGGCGAGGGAGATGCCGAGGGCCTCGGCGAGGACGCGGACCATGTTCTGCACGCCGATCTCATTGCGGCCCAACAGCATGTGGTCGTGCTGACCGCGCTGCGCCCCTTGACTACATTGCGGCAGCATGGCGAAGTCCTCGTCACGGACCGCCGCGTGCACCTGAGCGAAGATGCCGTCGTACAACTCGCGCTGCTCATCGGTTGTCGCCGGGTACTTCGCCATCCAGCTGTGCCGGATCGTGCACTTGCCAGCGGCGCCGTCGGGGAGGATGTCGATGACCTCCACACCCACTGGGCTCGTCGCGAGGATGAGGTTCGGGTACACCCAGTAGATCAGACCCATCTGGGACGTCGGATCCCACTGCTGGTCATCGGGCTCCGCGTCCTCGAGGGCTGTGATCCAGTTGAAGGGGAAACCGATCCGATGGTGCTTCCCGAAGCGGTCATAGACATGCGTGTTCGCGATGGTGTTCTGCCCGATCACGCTGTTGCCGTGCACGAACGGGAAGTGATAACCCTCGGCGAACGCCTCGAGCGCTCCCTTCCAGTTCACGTTCGACGACAGGAACCGCTCGTCGTGGTACTGGAAGGCTCCGAAATCGAAGTGGTCGAGTTCGCGACCCAGGCTTCCGAGGTGGGCGTCGAGGTCCATCTCCATGCCTGCGGTGAGGATCGCCCACACCCAACCGTGCCGTTCCTCGCTGGGCAGCTCGACCAGACCGTAGGAGTCAAGGTCCACGTCGTCGAAACCGGCCCGACCCGGCACACCCTTCAGCCGCCCGCGGTTGTCGTAGACCCAAGCGTGGTAGGGACAGGTGAACCGACGGGCATTGCCCGCGCCACAGGCCGGCATGGCGCCACGGTGTCGGCAGTAGTTGAGGAAAACGTGGGCGGTTCCGTCGCGATCGCGGGTGATGAGCAGCGAGTCGCCGATGACCTCGCGAACGACGTAGTCGTCGGCGGCGGGGATCTGCGCGGACGCGAGCACCGCCAACGGCGTCCGACGGAGGATCGTCGACTGCTCGATGTCAGTCAGCTTGTCGTCGGCGTAGTAGCTCAGCGGAACCCGCAAAGTGGTCGGCGCCATGTCCGTGGTGCCCGCCAGCGCAAGGTCGAGACCTCGGCGCGTCAGGTCTGGACCGATCGGAGTTATGGGGTTGAGCGTGGATGTCATTCCCAAGACCATACACTTATGAGCTATTGTGTCTACCCAATTTCGTAGTCGGTTCAGCCGATACCGACGCCCACGCACCGAAGGGAAAGCTGACGCATGCGATCCCGGCTCGGGGCACCACTGATTTACTGGGCTGATGCGCACGCACGGCTGGGGTGGCGACACCCCCGCGTCCAACGACGAAGCCTCGGAGCGAATCCTGCGGGCGACCGGCGAACTCATCGACTCCGGGACGACGACGCCGTCGATCCTGCAGGTTGCGAAAGCACTCGGGATCACGCGGCAGACTGTCTACCGATACTTCGCCGGGACCGACGAACTCCTGCGGGCGGTCGCCGAACACGCCGCGCAGCAGCTCCTGCACGATCTCGCGGCCGCCACCCGTGGCATTTCAGACGTGGCCGAAGCAGTCGTCGAAGCCATCGCCCGCACCATCGAGATACTCAGGGCGAACGCGCGTTTCGCGCTGTTGTTCACCAGCGGCGACGCGGTCACCACAGTGACCTCACCGCGGGCAATCGCACTCGGACGGTCGATCGTCGACGGCTACGATGTCGATTGGTCCGGCTGGACCGAGGTCGAGCGCGACGAATTGGTCGAGCACATGCTGCGCACAGTGCAGTCCTTCCTAGTCGACCCCGGCGATCCGCCGCGCAACGGCGCCGAGCTACGCCGCTACCTCCGCCGTTGGACAGGCGCCGGCGTGACCGCTAGACCCCGCTAGACCGACCCGGGCGTGACACCGGCATCGCTGACGCATGCGGCCACCGGACGACCCGAACGACTTCGCGTCGGCAGCACCTTATGTCACTTGATGTGAACGGTCAGGAGGCGTGGCGAACGATGACGCCCTGACCTGCGGCTCGCCATTTCGGGTGAAATTCAGAAGCAGCAAGTCGGGTCAGAACTCGTGGCGAATGTTCGGCAAGGTGTCTGAGCTGCAGATTCGATCCGAACGTTCCATCAGCCATCCTTCTGTAGCTTCGTGGAGGTGTGAATGGCCGTGGGAAGGTCGTAGCTGGTGGCCAGATCGAGGTCCCCGGTGGCCGATGAACAGAGTGTCGGTGCTGGACGCGACAATGTCGGGGTGGCAGAGCATCGGTACGTGGGACAGTGGTGGCTTCCTGGAGCAGTAGACCGAAGGGTGGGCGGAGTGCTTCAGCTCGACGATCCCGGCAAGATCCACCTTGAGCTAACCGATGAACTTCACGAGGGCAAATCGGTGCCTGTGATCCATGGCGAGGCAAACGGTCGAAGAATTACACTTTTCGACGTCATACCCGCAAACGGCGGCTCGATGCATTTCGGTGGTCTTGCAAACACGATTACTGAGCATGCTTCGGTCGCTGTGTGTCTGGTCGGTGAACACTTCGAGTCGGCTAGATCTAGACTGCGCGCCGTGGTTCCCGGTCGGCTCGGCGCGGCCATTGTTGTCGGATGACAAGGCGCTTGCGAGTTTGACGCCCTAGATGAGACTCAGTGACACGGATGTGCGACTTGTCCAGCCGTGACCTGCACGAACCTTCGGCTGACTCCCACATCGGTTGTCATCTCGGCGCAGTCGCGGTGCAGATCGACCGGGAGTCCCACAATCGCTGACACCAATCAGATCGCCCGCATGTAGATGACCGCAGCTCGACTGCCCCCCAAAAAAAATAGCTGTCACTGTTCCCAACCGCGCTGTCATCCGACATCGTCGGATGACGGGTCTGCTGCACAGGTAGGTGACATCTAGTGGTGTGTCTCTGATCTAGTTGGCTACTTGTTCGAGTGTCGCGCGTGCCCGAGCAACCTTGGCGTGGCGAGAATGGACTCCGCGGAACGACTCCGGTACACGCTCGTGCTCGAGACCGCGCTGTCCGAATGCGGCTACCTCGACGACCTCCCGCCGGGAGATACCGTCTCACTCGACGGCATCGTGGCCGTGTCGCGGATCACCCACCGAGTTGGTGGCCGCGTTCGCGCTGGCGGAACGCGACGGTGGCGAGCAGGCCAGGTCTGATCGAACGACACCGCGCATCATCGACCCACCTCCCGTCTCGGTCGACTGGTCGCAAGTCGACCCGACAGCGGCGCGACCTCCCGGCTTCGCTCGCCAACCGCCGCCACTACGGGGTGCGCGTCGGGGGAGTGCGCGAATGGGTGAACTGTTAGAGCATGGAGAGGAGGTGGGTTGCCGTGTCCGTTCCCGATCGCACCGCGCCTTCCATGTATCCGCTCCACTCGTCGGCGTATTCGGCGCCTGCCCAGTGGATTAGGCCGACGGGTTCACGCAGGACGGGACCGTAGCTGGTCCAGACGCCGGGACCGAATCCTGCTCCGTAGCATCCTCTCGTGAATTCTTCAGCGCCCCAGTCTTTCTCGAAGTAGGTCACTGGTTCTGCGGCAGTGGGCCCGTAGTAGCGCGTGAAACAGCCCAGTACTTGTGAGCGTCGCTGGGAAGCATCGAGGCGTTGCCAACGCCGTGCCTCACCTCCTTCGACGAACCCGAGCAAGATTCCGATCTCTCCGTTCGGCGGCGAAACGTCGAATGTCACCTTGACGGGCCCGGTGTCGGAGATCGCCTGCCCGTTGAGGCCGGCGTCGCGCCAGAACGGGGTCGGGTAGGTGGCGAAGCATTTGCTGACGGTTCCCGCCGGGACACGTTGGGTGAGTTGGTCGCGCCAGGAGGGTAGTGCCGGCTGGTAGTCGAGGCGTCCGGCGAGTGTCGGGGGGATTGCGACGACGATGAACCGGCCGGTGTAGACATGTCCGTGACGTGTTGTCGCTGTCACAGCGGACTCGGTCTGCTCGACAGCCATTACCGGGTCGCCGAAGCGGATGTCGAGGGTCTCGGCGAGGCGTTGCGACACCAGTACCGAACCGCCCACGACACGGTCTTTCTGTGCGCCCTTGTCAGTGGCGGAGAGTGTCTCGAGGTCCCCGTTGCTGGCGGTGTAGAAGAGTGTGTGCAGCAGGGACAGGTCCGATGAGTCGGCGGAGTACAGTGCTTCGGCGAGTGTGCGAAAGTATGACCTGCCCGTGCCCGTCCTGAGGTTGCGGCGGATCCACGACTCGAACGTTTGACCGTCGAGTTCCGCGGCTTTGGGGTGGGCCCAAGGCGCGGCGGGGTCGACACCCTTGGCGAGCTTCTTGTAGCGAGCCAGCCCCTGGGCAAGATCAATTAAGGCTGCCGGGCTGATCTTTGGGGTGGCACCCTTGTGTGGCGCGAGTCGTGACTGTTTTCCGCCCAGGTCGACCACGAGCTGTCCGGCGTCGTTGTAGGTGGGGAAGGTGCGGAGGCCGAGGTCGGCAACGAGCCGGTACATCTCTGTATGTCCCTCGCCGATCCAGGTTCCGCCCAATTCGACGGGATGGCCGTCAAGTTCACCGCCTTCTGTGCGCCCGCCAACGCGATCGCGGGCCTCGAGTACGACTACCGAGTGCCCCCCTGCGGCCAGCCGACGCGCTGTGCTGAGCCCGGCTAGTCCTGCACCGACGACGATTACATCTGCCTCCATGACGGCCCCTTCAACTAATTCGGTCGTATGACTTAACTCTACGCGATGTGGTGACGGTTTGCGCGGGGATACCGGGCCTCTGGTGGTCCCGATTTGATAGCGAAGCCAGCTAGGTGGGGGGG
>NZ_MVPX01000024.1:0-14263 GCF_002043085.1 Gordonia sp. i37
CCGACCTCGACAACGGCTGCCTACTCTGCACCAGCTGCCACGACGACGTCCACCACCGCGGATGGGACATCATCATCGGATTCGACCGACACCCCTGGCTCATCCCACCCGCCAGCATCGACCCGAAACGACAACCCGTACCGTCCTACCACCGCAGAACCATGCGACTCGACGACGCAGCAGCCTGATTCCCGCACCCGGCCTGGCCGGGGCCGCATCCGATCTTTGAAAACTCCATAGAGACAAACCCCACCCGATGGACGAGGTGTGGTGCCGCCAGTGGACCGGACTCCTTTCGGCACAAGGGGTCTCGAGGCTCGTCGCTAGCGCTCCTCGGCACCTCGACCATCGGGATGGGTCGGTTCCTCCGATGGCCGAGGTGCGAGCCGCGTGCGGAGAGCCTCAAGATCACCAGCGCCAGCGCTGGATTCGAACCACCGTGGACCGGAAGCCTGTCAGCACAGGAGGTCTCGAGGCTCGTCGCTGGCGCTCCTCGGCACCTCGACCACCGGGGTGGGACGGGCGGGAGCCTTCCCGCGCGGGAAGGCCTCGACCACCGGGTGGACGGTTTCCCCCGATGGTCGAGGTGCCGAGCCGCGTGCGGAGAGCCTCAAGACCACCAGCGCCAGCGCTGGAACCAGACCACCGTCATCCGGATACCCCGCGGCACAAGGGGTCTCGAGGCCCGGCGCCTGGGGCGCCGTGCACCTCGACCACCGGGTGGGGAGGGCCGAGCACGCAACCATCGGGCGGGAAGGGCCCGTCCATCCAACGGGGGTAGGGCGGTCGTCACCGAGTGGCGCCGCTACTCCAGTCGACTGGCCCGCAACTCGTGGCCCTTCGATGTCAGGCAGCGGCCGGTCGGCAGATCCCATTGCCAGCCATGGAGATTGCACGTCAGCTTCTCACCCTCGATCACGCCGAACTTACTCAGGTCGGCCTTGAGGTGTGGGCACCGACGCTGGATCTCCCAGCCGTCCTTGGTGATCGACGCCGAGTCGTCATGCGCCTCGGAGAACCAGCCGTCGGCGTAGGCGATCCGCTCGTCGGTGAGGCACTTGAAGAACGTGTAGAGGAATTCGTTGTAGCCGCCGATGCGCCACGTGGTGAACCGCGTGGAGAGGAAGATCGTGTTGACCCAGTCCGGTTCGTCGTCGCGCAGCACGGTTCGTACGATCTCCGGGGTGATCCGGAAACCGTAGCGGTACTTGCCCTCTCCCTCCTTGGGTTCCCGCACGATGCGGTTGGGAAAGTCCAGGACGACGGTCTCCTCGCCCATCACGAGGCCGACCGGATAGCCGATGCCGTCGCAGATCAGATCTGAGGCGGCCATGATCGGTTCGAACAGCTCCTTGAGTTCGGGGAGCAGCGGGTCGCCTTCGGCAGGGGCCCAGGTGGCCTTCTCCGCGGCGATGACCGGGGCGAACTTCTCCTTCATCCGCTCGAGATAGGCCTGCTTGTTCTCGCCGAAAACCTCATGCGGCGCATAGGGATGGCTGATCTCGTTGAGTGTCGACCCGGTGAAATCGGCGACCGACCCGGAGACCATCATCAGCCCGCGGTGCTTCTCCCCGTCGTCGGTGCCGTGGATGCGCATCTGTTCCAGGAACGTCTCCTGATCCGGGAAGATCGATGTCACGTCGCCTGGGCGCGGGTTGTCGGCACCCTCGATCCCCGACCCGAAATCGTTGAGCGAGAACAGGTCGTCGTCGAGGAACATCGGCGGACCGGCCGAGGGCACCACCCAGGTCGCACCGACCTGCTCGATGTAGGAGCGGGCACGATCCATGCCACGCTGGCGTTTCTGCGCGGCGAAATTGGCCTTGGACCGGCGCGGGATGTCGTAGACCATCGGATACCAGATCGCCCCGGAATACTGCAGCAGGTGCACGTCGACGTGCCCGAACTGCTCACCGATGACGTCGAGATCGATGGGCCGGGCGTCGTTCATGTTGAACACCGTCGTCTCGCCGTCGGAGACGATCAGTCCCGAGTCGCCGATGGGCCCGTCGGCCGGTGCACGCAGCGCGATGATCATCACGTCGAGCGAGCCCTTCGGGCCGTCGACGGTGATCTTCTGCGAGTCGGTGGTCTCGACGAACTTGGTGAAGCCGAGCTTCTCCAGCTCACGCTTGAGGTCGGGGACCGGGTAGTCGGGCAGCAGGACCGTCGCGTCCTTGCTGACGTTGTCGCGCAGGTTCTGCTCATCGAAATGGTCGCGATGCAGATGCGAGACGTAGAGGTAGTCGCATTGCCCGAGACTCTTCCAATCCAGCTCCGAGTTGTCGGGGAAGGGCACCCAGGACGCGAAGTAGGCGGGATTGGTCCACGGATCGCAAAGGATCGACCCGGCGGTGGTCTGGATGTGGAATCCGGCGTGACCGATGCTGGTGATCTGCATGTTTGGCCTTTCGGAGGGGGTGCGCGGGGCTGCGCGCGGTGACGCGTTGCCCATCCAATCTATCGACCCGCGCCGAACCCGTCGTGGGCCCTCGGTACCTGGTTGGGTCTCCGGTGGCTCAGTGGCCGTCGCGTACCAGGAACTTCGGGTGGTCCAACCGCCATGTCACGACCGCGATGATCGCGGTCACCACCGCGAGCGTGGCCAGCGAATTGTTCTCCCCGAACACCGTGAACAGCGCCCCGCCGATCGCGGCACCGGCCAGGAAGCCCGCGTAGGTGGTGGCGTGGGCCACCCAGCCCCATCGTTTGACGCCCGCGAGGTGCAGGCCGGCGCCTTGGCCGATCTTCACCAGGGTCCCGGTGACGTACGACAGCGGCATCACCACCTCGCCCTTGCGGCTGATGGAGGTGTTGAGAGCGCCGAGGCCGAAGGCCAGACACAGCACCGGGCCCGCTCCGTAGTCCTGGTCGGTGGTGTTGATCGCCGAATCCCACACGTAAGCGGTCGTCGTGGAGGCGGCGGTCAACACAGTTGCTCCATGACGTGCCTTGCGCCACAAGCCGATTCGAGCGAGGGTTGCGACCACGACGCCGCAGCAGAAGGCGACGACGGTGGCCAATGCGGTGAATCCCAGTTGGTGGGCGCCGCGATAGTGCTCGAGAACCATTCGCTCGGTGTTGCCGGTCATGAACGTCACGTACCAACCGGCCGAATAGAGCCAGGCCGCTGCGCCGGTGGCGCCGGCGAGTGCGGCGAGCACTGCGGCCAGGATCATTTCGCGGAAGTCGTAGAAGGGGCCGAGTACCGCGCGGGTGGTCGCGACGGTCGATTGCAGTTCGGTGGTGGGCATGAACCTCTCCGGGGCAGGCTGGGCGTGCGTCGGGCGGGGGTGTCGTCGTGCTGTGAACACCGTCGAGCTGAGAGCAGGGACAGCGCAGGTGGACGTGCCTTCTCGCATGGACTTCGGTTCGGCCGGGCCCGCGGATGCGCGAGATGGCCATGAGTTCGGTCACCGCGTCGTGCCACGGCGGCGAGTTGCCTGGTGTGACCGCGGCGTCGGCGCGACCACTAAGCTCGACCCATGGAACCCGTGTACTCCACCGTGATCACCACGGCGCGGTTGTTGTGGCTGGCCGAAGGTCTGAAGTTCAGCATCTCCGGTGTCGAGAACGTGCCCAAGTCGGGTCCGGGCGTGGTCGCGATCAATCACACCGGCTACCTGGACTTCACCTACGCCGGCATCCCCGCGTATCTCCAGGGTAAGCGGTATGTGCGGTTCATGGCCAAGAAAGAGGTCTT
Organism: Gordonia sp. i37; assembly: GCF_002043085.1. Taxonomy (NCBI): domain Bacteria; kingdom Bacillati; phylum Actinomycetota; class Actinomycetes; order Mycobacteriales; family Gordoniaceae; genus Gordonia; species Gordonia sp. i37. Next base: position 3,704 of record NZ_MVPX01000024.1, read on the forward strand.
CGACAACCGGTATTCGGGCCCGATCATGCGGGCGCTCAAGCACATTCCCGTCGACCGGGCCAACGGGGCGCAGAGTTATCACGACGCGGTCAGCTATCTCAAGAGCGGCGAACTCGTCGGTGTGTACCCGGAGGCGACGATCAGTCGCAGCTTCGAGCTCAAGGAGTTCAAGTCCGGGGCCGCGCGCATGGCCCTCGAGGCCGACGCCCCGATCATCCCGACCGTCATCTGGGGTGCCCAGCGGGTGTGGACCAAGGGTCATCCCAAACGCCTGGGCCGGACCGGCTACAAGATCGCGATCGGCGTGGCCGAACCGATCGAGCCCGTCGGCGACGCCGAGGCGATCACCGCGCAGTTGCACAAGGTGATGGGCGAGAAGTTGCTGGAACTGCAGGATGCCTACGGCGAGCACCCGAAGGGTGAGTTCTGGGTGCCCGCCCGGCTCGGCGGGTCGGCGCCTACGCTCGAGGAGGCCAACCGGATGGATGCGCAGGAGCAGGCGGCCAAGGCTGCGCGGCGGGCCGAGCGCGACCAGCAGGGTGGGGAGCAGCGGGGCGAGTAGTGGCCCCGCGCTCGCTCAGACCGGGTCGGCGACGGGCACCGATGCCTCGCGCATGTCCAGGGTCGGCGCCGGACGCCGGAATCCGCGGGTGAGGTAGATCAGATAGGCGACGCCGACGGCGAGCCACACCAGACCGACCGTGATGGCGGTGGCCGACAGACTGGTCCACAGCCACATCGTCAACCCGAACCCGATCAGCGGCAGCACCCCGAAACGCACCAGGTCGGTGGCGCTGCGTCGCCGCTGCTCGATGAGATAGACCTTGATCACCGACAGATTGACCATCGAGAAGGCGACGAGAGCGCCGAAGCTCACCATCTCCGCCGCGGTGGACAGGCTGATGGTCAGCGCGACCAGCGACACCGCACCGACGATGACGATCGCGTTGGCGGGCGTCGAGAACCGCGCAGTGATCCGGCCGAACACCTGCTTGGGCAGGGTGGCGTCGCGGCCCATGGCGTACAGGATGCGACCGACGCTGGCCTGTGAGGCCAACGCCGAGGCGAAGCACCCGGCCACATAGGCGGCGGTGAAAAAGGTCTCCAACGCGGTCCCACCGACCCGGACCATCACGTCGTTCGCCGCCGAGTCGACGTCGGTGAAGTTGACATAGTCCGGGAAGGCCAACGAGGCGACGAGCGAGACCACGATGAACAATCCGCCGCCGATGACCGTCACCAGCAGGATGGCCCGGGGGATGAGTCGCCGCGGGTCGCGGGTCTCCTCCGACAGGGTGGAGATCGCGTCGAAACCGAGGAACGACAGGCACAGGATGGCCGCCCCGGAGAACAGCAGACCCATCTGGGCGTTGCCGAAGAACACCGAGCCGATCGACGGGGTGCCGGTATCTCCGATGATGTGGCGGACGGCCAGGGCGACGAAGACGACGATGAAGACGATCTGAAAGATGATGAGCGCGTAGTTGAATCGGGTCACCATCTTGATGCCGAGCACATTGAGGGCGGTGACCACCGCGATGGAGACGACCACCCAGACCCAGGCCGGCACCGCGGGCCACAGGGCGTTGACGAAGATGCCGATGACCAGGAAGTTGATCATCGGTAAGAAGATGTAGTCCAACAGCAGCGCCCATCCCGCGGCGAAGCCGACCGACCCGCCGAACGACCGCTGCGTGTACGAGTAGGCCGAGCCTGCGACGGGATGGATGCGAACCATGGCGCCGTAGCTCAGCGCGGTGAAGATCATGGTGGCCAGCGTGATGACGTAGGCCCCCGGCAGGTGGCCCTCGGTGCCGTCGGTGACCACGCCGTAGGTCGTGAACACGGTGAGCGGCACCATGTAGGCCAAACCGAAGAAGATCAGCTCGGGTAGACCGAGGACGCGGTGCAGTTGTCCCGATGACGTTGCGGCAGGGCCGGTTCCGCTCTGGCTGGATGGGGTCGCGGGTTCGGACATCAGTGATCTCCTCGGTGATGGACCACGGCGCCACCGGCGATGGTGGTGACGACGACGGCGTCGGTGGGCAGGTGGGCTGAGCGGGTGATGTCGAGGTCGAGGACGGCGAGGTCGGCGCGGGCGCCGACGGCGATCCGCCCGCCCGACGGATCGTGGTTCACATACGCCGACCCGGCGGTGAAGGCGCGTAGCGCGGTGTCGAGGTCGAGTGCCTGCCAGGGCAGGAACGGCTCGCCGTCGCGGTGGTCGGGGTCGCGACGGGTGATGGCGACCTCGATCTGGGCCAGCGGATCGGCGGTGGTCACCGCCCAGTCGCTGCCCATCGCGATGCGCGTGCCTTGCGCGACGAGATCGGCGAAGGGAAATTGGAGAGCGGCACGGCGTTCGCCGAGGAACGGGATCGTCAGCGCATCCATCTGTGGCTCGTGCTGGGCCCAGTACGCCTGCAGATTGGCCACCACGTCCAGCGCGGCGAAGCGCGGGAGGTCATCGGGATGAACCAACTGCAGGTGGGCGATGTGATGGCGAAGATCGTTGGGGCCATTGGTGGTACGGGCACGCTCGACGGCGTTGAGACAATCGCGGGCGGCGCGATCGCCGATCGCGTGCATGTGCACCTGGAAACCCGCGGCATCCAATGCGGTCACCGCGCGCTGCAGGGTGTCGGGATCCACGTAACTGAGCCCACTGCCGGTGCTGTTGCCCTTACCGGCACCGCGATGGTCCACGCAGGAGCAATAGGGTTCGAGGAGGGCGCCGGTGTAGTTCTCCATCACCCCGTCGGCCATGATCTTGACCGTCGTCGGCGAGAAGTTCGGTGCCGCACCGTGTTCGCGCTGTGCGGCGAACAGTTCGAGCTGTTCGAGACCAGCGTGTCGATCCCACCACAATGCGCCGACGACACGGGCGGTGAGCCCGCCATCGTCGCCGAGATCGCGGTAGGCGGCCAGGGTGTCGGGGGTGACCCACGCATCCTGCCAGCCGGTGATGCCGAGGGAGTGCAGGTGGCGCTGTGCGGTGACGATCGCCGCGCGCCACTCGGCGAGATCGGGTCGGGGTACGTGGACGGCGTCGAAGGCGTATGCCGCTCCTTCGTGCAGTGTCCCGGTCGGATATCCGTGGGTGTCGCGCTCGTAACGTCCGTCGATCGGGTCGGGTGTGTGCTCGTCGATGCCGGCGATCTCCAGCGCCCTGGTGTTGACCCAGGCGCCGTGGACGTCGCGGTTCATCAGGAACACCGGTCGGTCGCCGACCACGGCGTCGAGGTCGCGACGGTCGGGTGTGCCGCCGGGGAAGTACTCCATGGCCCAGCCGCCGCCGACGATCCACGGCAACTCCGGATGCGCGGCCGCGTAGTTGGCGATTTGCTGGAGGTAGGCGCTCTTGCCCTCGGTGTCGTTGAGCCACAGACAGTTCAGGTTGCGCCCGGCGAACGGTGCGTGGACGTGGGCGTCGACGAATCCGGGCAGGACGAGGCCACCCGGAGTGGTCAGCACCCGGGTGCTGGACCCGATGAGGGCCTCGGCCGCCGCACCCAGTGCGCTGATGCGTCCGTCGGTGACGGACACCGCGGTGACCCCGGGGTGGTCGAACAATGCGGCACCGGTGATGACGAGATCTGCTGCCACCGACTACCCCTCTCTGCTCTGCGGAATCAGTGACCTCGATCGAGGTTTGGTGTTCATAACAGCTGTGCCGGAACGTTCCGGCCACTCGAATCGGCATTTTGTAACGTGCAGTTGACATTGCGTTCGGGGAATTACCCGAAGCTCCGCACCGTTGCTGCCGCCGATCTTCGGCCCGCTTACTGTGGTCTTCATGAGTTCTCGCCGTGCGACCCTGCACGACGTCGCCCGCGCGGCAGGGGTGTCCACCACCACGGCATCGGATGCGTTGGCCGGCCGCGGGCGCGTCGCCGACCGCACGCGCGCCCACATCCTCGAGGTGGCGTCGGGACTCGGGTACGTGGCCAGTGCGGTGGCCCGCGGGTTGCGCTCGGGAACCGCCGGGGTGATCGGACTGTTCATCCCCGAGGAGACGGTCGGCCTCGACTACTACCTGCAGCTGATGCAGGGGGCGGCCGAGGCGGCCATCGGTGAGGGGCTCGCGATCACCCTCGTGCCGCCCGGCATCCGGCGCGAGCAGATGGCGGCGCTGGCGCTCGACGGGTTGATCGTCTCCGACCCGAGCCTCACCGATCCGGTGATGGAAACCGTTCGCGGACTTCCGGTTCCGCATGTCACTCTGGAGCGTGACCTCGCGCCGGATGCCACGGCCGCCGCGGTGGTCACCATCGACCACCGCCACGGCGTGGAGACACTGCTCACCCATCTGGCCGACCAGGGGGCGCGTCGGATCGCGGCGCTGGTTCCCCCGTCGACCACCGCCTTCGGTGCCGACCTGCATCGTCTCTTCGCCGAATCCGACCACGACGTTCGCGTGCGCGACGTGAACTTCGCGACCGACCCCGAACAGATCGTCGCCGAGGTGACCGCGGTGCTCGACGATGCGCCCGACGCGATCGTCGCGGCACCCGACGGCGCGGCCCGGTTGGCTCTCGACGTACTCCTCTCCCACGGCATCGAGGTGCCGCATCAGATGCTGCTCGCCGGCTACACCGACACCGCCGCCTACGTGTTCTCCCGCCCCGACATCACCGCCGTCGATCTCGCGCCGCGCAGCACCGGGCGAATCGCGGTGCGGGCCATCTGCGACGTCCTCGAGGGGCGTCCGCCCGGTCCCGCCCTGGTCGAGACGTCACTGCGGGTGCGTGCGTCCACGGCCGGACCGCTGCGCGCGAGGCCGTGATGCGGAGTCTCGCGCGGGCGGTGACCCGATAGTCTGACCGCATGACCAACGCGGATCGGGAGCCGGTGTTCCGGGCCCTGGAGATCATCGCGAACACCCTCGTCCGCGCGCAGAAGGTGGATCTGCGGTTCACCGGGCTCGACAACATCCCCACCCGGGGTGGCGCGGTGCTGGTGGTGAATCACACGGCCTACGTCGATTTCCTGCCTGCGGCGCTCGGTCTGTACCGGGTCGGGCGGCGGGCGCGGTTCATGATCAAGTCCGAGGTCATGGACGTGGCCATCATGCGATTCCTGGTCAACCACACCCGCACGATCCCCGTCGACCGCTCGCAGGGCACCGACGCCTATCGCGCGGCCGTCGACTCGCTGCGCTCCGGTGAGATCGTCGTGGTGTACCCGGAAGCGACGATCAGTCGCAGCTTCGAGCTCAAGGAATTCAAGACCGGCGCGGTGCGCATGGCACTCGAGGCGCAGGTCCCGATGATCCCGACGATCGTGTGGGGAGCGCAGCGGCAGTGGACCAAGGGCGGCAAGCGTCGGATGGGGCGGGCGGGTATCCCGATCGCCGTCGGCTACGGGGCGCCAATCCACGTGCCCGCCGACGCCGACGTCGAGGAGCAGACCGCGCGGTTGCGCGCGCAGATGACCGAGGTGCTGCACGAGGTGCAGGACGCCTACCCGCATCCGGCCGGTGAGTTCTGGGTGCCGACGCGACTCGGCGGCACCGCACCCACCCCGGAGCAGGCTGCGGTGATCGAGGACGAGGAAGCGCAACGCAAGGCGGCGGCACGGGCGGCGAAAGCGGCACAGCGAGAAGGGAAGTCGCGTAGGTGAAGCTCGAAGGCAAGGAGCCGGTGACCCTCTCACGACCAACGCTGATCGCCAGCGACGTCGACGGTACGCTGATCGACGACGAGAACCGGGTGTCGGAGTACACCAAGACGATCCTGGCCAACGCGTGTGCCGCCGGAGCCGAGTTCGTCCTCGCCACCGGTCGTCCGCCCCGGTGGATCGCCGAGATCACCGACCAGTTCGACCGGTCGCGTATCCCGGTGCGACATGCGGTGTGCGCCAACGGTGCCATCCTCTACGACGTCGAGCACGATCGCATCATCTCCTCGGCGACACTGTCGCCGGAGATTCTCGTCGAACTCGGCAAGATCGCCCAGGCGCAGATCCCCGGGTGCGGTATCGCCGCCGAACGTGTGGGTCGATCCGCGCACGACGCCGCCACCGCGCCGTTCGTGGCCACCGCGGGCTATCAGCACGCGTGGCTCAACCCCGACCATGTCGAGGTCGGTGACGAGGAGATCTACACCGAACCCGCCGTCAAACTCCTCGTCCGTGCCCCCGGAATGCCGAGTTCGGAGATTGCGCAACGACTTTCCGGAACCATAGGCGATCTGGCGCAGATCACCTTCTCCACCGACAACGGACTCGTCGAGCTGTCGCTTCCGGACACCCACAAAGCCTCCGGGCTCCGAAAGTTGCTGGACCACAACGGAGGTGACGGGTCGACGACCGTCGCGTTCGGTGACATGCCCAACGATGTCGAGATGCTCACGTGGGCGTCGCACGGTGTCGCCATGGGCCACGCACACCCGGCCGCGCTCGCCGCGGCCGACGAGATCACCGTCGGCAACAACGAGGACGGGGTTGCCCGCGTGCTGGCTCGGTGGTTCAGTTAGGTGTGATGTCCAGCCGGGGCGCGTCATTCACTACTGCGCGGGTGCCGGTGCCTCGGGGGCCGGGGAGTCGGGGGCGGGGGATTCGGGTGCGGTCGGCGCCACCGCACCGGCGAGTGCCCGGATCTGATCGAGGGCCGGATATCCCTGAATACCAGGGCAACTGGTGTTGTTGTAATCGCGATGACCGGCGATCACCGGAAGACGCGTCTGCGTTCCGGGCGGAAACTTGCTGTCGGAGAAGTACTCCGACGTCAGGGTGGCCGTCGCGGCGGGGTTGAGGCCGGCCCGGTTCAGACGCCACTTGAGGAATCGGCCGACCGCGGCGAGCATCTGGCCGCTCGGCGCGACCTCGTCGAGGTTGCCGATCATCGAGACGCCGACGGTGTTCTTGTTGAAGCCGCCGGTGTGGGTGCCCTCGACGTTGCGGTCGAGGCCGCCGAACGCGCCTTCGAAGATCTGCCCGTACTTGTCGACGAGCACGTTGTAGCCGATGTCGCACCAGTTCAGGGTTCGTGCGTGGTAGGCGTAGATGCCGCGCACGATCTCCGCCGACTGCTGCGGGGTGTAGTCGTTGCTGCCCGCGGTGTGGTGGACGATCGCGCCGTTCAGCGTGGGGGAGATCGTCGGCTGCGAGCAACGGATGCTCTCGTCGGCACCCCACGCCGCACGTGAGATCACCTGCGGACCACCCGAAAGGGTCGTCAGCATCGACGACCCCAGTGAGAGCAGACTGTCGGGGCTCAACAGGGTCGCCGTCAGTTCCGGCAGCACGGTGCTCGCGAGGTTCTTCAGAACCTCTCCGGCAGAGCCGACCACGAGATCGGCCAGGCCGGCACCGGTGGAATCGGCGGCCGGAATGGCGCTCTGGCCGTCGGTGAGCGCGACCTGGATCTCCTTGGCGGCCCCGACCCACACGGGTTCGGTGCCGCCGGGGTGATCGGCCGAGGGGTCGGTGGAGGTCTGGATGGGCTCGAGTTCCACCCAGTCACCCCATCCGCGGACCGGGTCCTTGGCCCGCAGCATCATCGTCGCGTCCTCGGCCTCGTCCCAAACCGGCTTGTTCCACGTGAATCCGACCATCTTGAACGGGGTGTCCCGCACGAGATGCTTCACGAGGGCGCCGACGGGTTGGCGGCCGGGCGCTGTGGGCGACGTAGAGGGCGCTGTCGCGGCGGGCAGGGGGAGCGCGGACAGATCGACCTCGGGCAGCCGGATACCGGCACGCGCCAGGCCGGACCGCGCGAGTTCGACCACCGCATTCGGGACCTCGCGGAGGTCGACGGTGTCGATGGAGGTGGGGTCGGTGGCGGTGGGGTCGGTGGCGGTGGGGTCGATCGCGCCGGCGTCGCCGGGCCCGCTCGAGCGATGGGTGTCGACCGGTCGCACCGACGGCGCCGAGCGCTCGGCGCCGAGATCGATGAACAACGCCGCGCCGAGGGTCATCGCCACGGCGGCAAGGACCACCGAGGGCTTTCGTCGTGGATACCGCACTGGTCTTCTCAGCTCCCTCGGGTCGGTGGTGCGTGCGCGCCGATCGTGTCGTGGTCGGCGCACTGCAGCCGTGCGCCCACGCCGTACCGAGGCAACTCGTGATGCGGTTGTTATCTCCTGTGGTTGGTGATATTCAAGTGACTTGTCTATCGTCACATGAGTCCCACTATTCACATACGTAACATTCGATCATGAGAAACGAGACCTCGTGGCTGTGACGTCCCTGGTCGGCCGAGTCCTGACCATCCGCACCCGACCGGGCCACGCCCGGCGTCGTCGGTTGTCGACGGTCATCGGTGCCGTGTCGGCCACCGCGCTCGTGGGCGGCGTCGGTCTCGTCGGCGTCACCGCGTCGGATCGTGTCGAGATCGGCCTGACCGCCGGCTCGGAGATCACCCTGATCGGTCATGGCTTCGGTCACGGCCGCGGGATGGGACAGTACGGCGCGTACGGCTACGCCAAGCAGGGCTGGTCGTACCGGCAGATCCTGCAACACTTCTACGGCGGGACGACGTTCGGCCGCCCGGCCAACCCGATCGTCAACGTCGCCCTGTCGAACAAGAGCGGTGGCGTGAGCGTGCGCTCGGACGCCGGCATGTCCGTGGGTGGGCAACCGGTCGCGCCGAACCAGGCCGTCACCGTCAACGGCACCACCGCCTCGATCACCGCGGGCTGCGGCGGTCCCGTCGTGCGCACGGTCAACGCCGCCTTCGCCGACCCGATCAACACGGCCCCGAACCGACCGGCCAACGAATTCCTCAAGTTCTGCGGATCCAACGAGCCATTCCGCGGCTCCCTCGGCCTCGACGGCGGACGGGTCACCAACCGGCTCAACGTCGACGACTACGTCAAAGGCGTCATCGCCAAGGAGAGCGTGCCCGGGTGGGCGACCTCCGGCGGCATGGAGGCGCTGAAGGCCCAGGCCGTCGCCGCCCGCACCTACGCCCTGGCCGCGATCGCGAGCGGCAAGAAGATCGACGACACCCAGAACTCGCAGGTCTACGGCGGCGTCACCGGCGAGGACCCGGGCGGCGACCAGGCCGCCGACGCGACGGCAGGGCAGATCCTGCTGCAGAACGGCCAGCCGGCATTCACCGAATTCTCCTCGTCCACCGGTGGATACACCGCGGGCGGCCGGTTCCCGGCGGTCGTCGACGACGGAGACGCCGCGTCACCGAACCACAACTGGACCACCACGATCAGCCCCAGCGCCATCGCGAGCGCGTTCGGTCTGCCGAGTCTGGACAGCTTCGAGGTGATCCAGGCCAACGGGCTCGGCGCCGAGAACGGGCGTGCACTCAAGGTGCGGGCCACCGGCGGCGGCCGCAGCGTCGAGGCGTCCGGCGAGGACGCACGCATGAAGCTGGGCCTCAAGTCCGACTGGTTCGCCGTGCAGGGCCAGCGCACCCCGCCGCAGATCGTGAAGCCACCGACCGGCCCGGCCGGCGGGCTGGGCTCCCTGGACCTCGGATCCCTGGACGCGGGATCACTGGGCGGGATCGCCGATCAGGTGGTGCCCGGAGCCGGTGATCTGGTGAGCACCGCGGCCGCGGCGTTCCAGGGCCTGCTCGGCAGCCTCGGCGACGTTCCCGGAACGCTCGGGACGGCACTCGGGGTACCGACCCTGACGCCCGACGGCGCCGGGGTCACCCAACTCTTCCAGCAGGGGATGCTGTTCTTCTCCAAGCAGACCGGAGCGCATGTGCTCGCCGGAAGCGGCTACAAGAACTTCCGGGCACGCGGTGGCATCCCGGTCCTCGGATTCCCGAAGGCCAACGTCCTGCGCTAGGTGGAAGGGTCGGGGCCGGTCAGGTGCCGGGGCCGGCGACGACGACGTTGGCGGCCACGTCGACGAGCTTGGTGTTCGACTCCTGCGACAGGCGCGCGAGGAGCAGGAACGCGGCGTCGGCGTCGATCCGGTAGCGCTCCATCAGCATGCCCTTGGCCTGACCGATCAGATCGCGCGACCCGAGCGCATTGCGCAGTTGCTCCTTCTCGCGGACGGCCCCGAAGGTGGTGGCGCAATGCGCGGCGAACAACTCGGCCAGCGAGCACGTCTCGTCGTCGAAGGCGAAGGGGGTGGTGCTGTGCAGGTTGAGCGCGCCGAAGTCGTTGCCGTCGATGTAGAGGCAGAAGCACGCCATCGACGCAACGCCCAATGCGCTTGCCGCAGCGGCGAACCGGGGCCATCGCGGGTCGTTGGCGAGGTCGTCGATGCGCACCGTGATGTCGTCGACGGCAGCACGGACACACGGGCCCTCGCCGAGCTCACGCTGGAGATCGTCACACTTGCCCGCGAGATCGCCGAACATCACCGGTGTCTCGATCCGACCGCGGGTGACCAGCGTGACACTCGCATACTCTGCGTTGTCGATCGTGTCGACGGCGGCTTTCGAGATCGCGCGCAGCACGGCCTCCTGGTCGTTGCTCTCAACGCGTAGATCGTTGATTACCTCGGTGATCCGGGTGGTGATTTCCGGCGTCATCCCCTCAACTCCTTGCTGCCGACAACTGATGGTCCGTGGACGACTGTGCGCGCATCCGGCGACGCAACTCCTGAGATTACCGCGCTCCTCGACCGCGGTGCGCCCGG
>NZ_MVPX01000240.1:0-6576 GCF_002043085.1 Gordonia sp. i37
CGAGAACACCGCAGTCACCGAGCCCGAAGCCGCATAGAGGAGTCCTCCACGATTCCGGGGGAACCACATAGGCAGCCGTAGCGGGTGAGGATGCGGTGCACCGTGGAGACGTTCAACCCCAGGTGGTATCCGATCCGGGCTGGCCCCCAGCGGCGGGAGACGCGTAACCCGACGACCCGGCGTTCCCGGCGCCGGCTGGTGCGATGCGGACACGATCGGGGCCGGCTGGACCGATCACCCATTCCGGCCGGCCCGTGGTCGCGGTAGCGATCCGCCCATCGCTTGGCCGTGGTGACTGACACGTTGAACCGGTCAGCTGCGCGGCGCAGTGGCCACCGGTCGTCCACAACACACCGAGCCAGACGCAACCGGCCAGTCGGGGACAGCGGTGAATTACGGTGGGACATGAAGACCTCCGGGTTGAGGAGCGGTTCTTAGACAGCTCCACACCTCACTCGGAGGTCTTCCCTATGTCACGTCGACTCGCCGAACGCCGTACCTAACGTCCCGGGTCGGTACAGCTAGGCCGGGTGCTCCTGATTGGCGTTCGTCGAAGGTTAGATCAGCGTAGACGTGGTCGTCATGCCTGTATACCTCGAGCTGGAGTCCGCTGGGGTTGTCGCTGCCACATCCCATACATGATGGCGAGTGCGCTGGTAGCCGCTGATCGAAGCCCATTGGGTGGTCCTCTCTGCGGTCCTCGTTCGGTGTTCGAGCACTCGCAGTTTCGTTCTGTTACCGACGGTATCGTTTGTGCTGTTGGTCTGGAGCGGGAAGTGGGCAAGGGTGGAGATCGCCGATATCGATGATGTGGACCCGAGGCGGGTTCGCTCGCGGGCGCGGTTGTTGGATGCTGCCGCGACCCTGCTCAGCAGCGGTGGGGTCGAAGCGGTCACCGTGGAGGCTGTAACCCGGCTATCTCGCGTAGCCCGCACCACGCTGTATCGACATTTTGAGAGCACCACGGACCTGGTGGCAGCAGCCTTCGAGCGGTTGTTGCCTCAGGTGGACAACCCTGAAACCTCGCAATCGATTCGCGATGACCTGGTCACATTGATGCAACGCCAGGCTGCTCTCATCGAACAGGCTCCGTTGCAGTTGACCACACTGGCTTGGTTGGCAATGGTTCCCAAGCAACCTGGCGAAGAACCAAACGCATTGGGGCCGTTGCGGATGCGCGTAGTCAACCAGTACCGAGAACCCTTTGATCGAGTGTTGACAAGTAGCGCGGCCGCCGCTGAACTCGACGATCCGGACTTGACCATGGCGATCACTCAGCTGGCAGGCCCTCTGGTCTTCGCCAAGCTCACCGGGATTCGCGCGATGGATGTCGCTGATCTCGAGCGCCTCGTCGATGACTTTCTTGCGGCGCACAGGCGGCGCCCGCCTACATAGCCTCACCGCCTTCCACTTTTACGCTACAACTTGTAGCGTAGCGCTACCGATGGTTCCACTGTGGGCCAGATGAGTTGGTGAGGTACTGCGTATGGTGGTCCATCGTCCCGATGACAAGCGCTTGGCAAGGCGGCCGTTGGTCGAGCGCAGCGAGTACAGCTCCACGTTGGGACGAATCGCGCGGTTCACTTTGACGCACAAGTCCCTGGTCATCGGGGTGTGGATAGCTGTCGGGGTGGTGTTGGCGGTGCTGTTTCCTCAGTTGGAGACGGTGGTGCGGCAGCAATCGGTAGATCCGATCCCTGCAGGGGTTCCGTCCTTTCAAGCTCTTGATCAAATGGGTGGCGCATTCGGGGAAAAGGGCGCTAAGACCACTGTCTTCGTGACCATGGAGAACCCGAATGGGCTTACAGAGGTCACGCGAGAGCGATACGACGCGTTGGTCCTACAGCTCCGTGAAAATTTTGACGATGTGCAATCGGTTCGTGACTTGCTGTCGGATCCGATCACTGCCCGCCAGGCGTTGAGTGAGGATGGCAAGGCCTGGTATCTGCCCGTCGGGGTCTCGGGGACCCTGGGCGGTCCGGCGGCGACTCATGCGGTGGAAACCGTCCGCGAAACCGCACGCCGGGTGTTTGAAGATACTGGTACCGCGGTTCATGTCACCGGACCCGCAGCCACCTTCAGTGATCAGATCGTGAGTGCCGAGAGCGACCTGGTCGTGATCACTTTGGCCACAGTCGCGCTGATCGCCCTGATCTTGCTGGTGGTGTACCGATCGCTGTTCACAGCACTGGTGCCGTTGCTGGTGATTGGTGTCAGCCTTGGGGTGGGCCGCGGCGTCTTGTCCGCACTAGGTGAGCTCGGAATGCCGGTGTCTCAGTTCACCGTCGCATTCATGACGGTCATTCTGCTCGGGGCCGGGGTGGACTACTCAGTCTTTTTCATCAGCCGCTATCACGAGCGGTTGCGCCAAGGCGCGCCTACCGCGGATGCTCTTGTGGACGCTACAGCGACGATCGGACGGGTCATCTTGGCCTCGGCGGCGACGGTGGCACTGGCATTCCTGGCTATGGCGTTCGGCGAACTGAGCGTCTTTTCCACCTTGGGTCCGGCCTGCGCGATCGCGATCCTCATCGGGTTCCTCGCCACTGTCACCTTGCTGCCGCCGGTGCTGCAGTGGGCAGCCCGCTTCGGTTGGGGCAACCCCCGACGAGACCTCACGCGCAAGTACTGGAATCGCGTGGCGGTGCTTGTCGTCCGCCGCCCAGTCCCCCTTCTCGCTATAACGATGGTGGGGCTGATCGTGCTGAGCACGATCGCGATGGGTATCCACATCACCTATGACGACCGCCAGGGCCAACCCGCGACGACCGACAGCAACCAGGGATATGCGCTGCTTGACCGCCATTTCCCCACAGATGTGACGGTTGCTGAGTTTCTTGTGGTGGATGCGCCGATCGACCTACGCACCGCCAGCGGACTTGCCGACCTCGAGCAGATGGCTTCGCGGGTATCCCAAATTCCCGGGGTGACTCGCGTCATCGGCGTCACCCGCCCCACCGGCGACAAACTCGAACAGGCCGAGCTGTCGTGGCAGAACGGTCAGATCGGGGACCAGGTGGCAGGCGCCGTCGCAGACGGCCAGCAACGAAAAGGCGACCTCGAGCAGTTGCGCTCCGGTGCCAACCAGCTCGCCGACGGGCTGGCCCAACTCGACACCCAGCTACGCCTCAACCTGACGCCACTCGCCGGTATCCTCACCCAAGCAAGCACCGCCGGTCAACAAATCCAGCAGTACCAACCACTCCTGCGCCAGCTCGCCGCGTCCGCGCCCGCACTCGACCGCGCCTCACAGAACGCCCCACAACTTGCCGCCCTGACCCGCCAAACATCCGCGGCGCTGACAACAGTGACCTCAATCCTACCCCTCCTCGACTCAGCGCCCTGGTGCGCCCAAGTCCCCCAGTGCGCAACCCTGCGCGCACAGATTCGCGACCTCAACGCCACACTAGGGAGTGGACTGCTCGACCAGATCACCACCCTGTCAACACAACTCGCACAACTAGACACACCCCTCACGACGGTCACCGACCAACTCACCGCAACCGTCAACTCCCTCAACTCCACCCTGAGCACCATCAACAACCAAGACCTGCCCGCTAAGATCACTCAACTCCAAACTGGCGTGAGTCAGCTCGCCGCAGGATCACGACAACTCGCCGACGGCGTGTCCGCGCTGATCGACAGCAACCTTCAGCAACTAGCCGGGATGGCCACCCTAGCCACGCAACTCCAAACCTCCGCCCGCGAAACCGCCGGAACAGACTCCGCGACCGGCTTCTACCTGCCACCTCAAGCCAACGCAGACCGCCGCTTTGTCGATGTCGCTCGCCAATTCGTCTCGCCCGACGGCCATACCGTGCGCTACGCAATACAAACCAGCTTCGACCCCTACAGCACCGAAGCCATACAACTGACCAACACCATCACCGATGTTGCAAACGCCGCCAGACCGAACACCACCCTGGAGGACTCCCACATCGCAATCGCCGGATTCCCCGCCATCAACGCCGACCTGCAACGCCTACTCGCCGACGACTTTCAACTCCTGGCACTGGCAACCCTCATCATCGTCGGCCTGATCCTAATCCTTCTCCTCCGAGCACTCATCGCACCGCTGTATCTCCTAGGAACCGTCGTCCTCAACTACACCGCGGCACTGGGCATCGGCGTCCTAATCTTCCAACACATCCTCAAAACCGAGATCGCCTGGCCTGTACCGCTATTGGCTTTCATAGTCCTCGTCGCCGTCGGCGCAGACTACAACATGCTGCTCATCTCTCGCCTACGCGAGGAATCCCAGAACAACATACGAATCGGCGTTCTACGAACCGTCACCAACACCGGATCGGTCATCACCTCGGCCGGCCTCATCTTCGCTGCCAGCATGTTCGGCCTCATGGCTGGCTCGATCTCCATCATGACCCAAGTTGGACTGATCATCGGTATCGGACTACTGCTCGACACCTTTATAGTGCGCACCATCGTCGTGCCGGCCATCGCGACACTACTAGGCAAAACCAGCTGGTGGCCGAACAACGAAACCGTTTAACGTACTCCTGGTTTAGTTCCCCAGTATCCGCGCGGGACTGTCGCTAGGGACTGCTGCACGGATAGGTGACATCTGATCTGGCTTGCCTTCGGGCGGTCGGGAAGGATGTAGCTGTGCCCAAGCCGTACCCCCAGGAGCTCCGAGACGATGCGATCCGGGTGGCTCGTGATCGTGGAGAAGGCGTCACGATCGAGCAGGTCGCCAACGACTTCGGTGTGCACCCGATGACGCTGCACAAGTGGATGCGACGCGCGAATATTGATGGGGGCCGCAGCCCTGGCGTGACCTCGACCGAGTCCGCTGAACTGCGCGAGGCCCGTAAGCGGATCCGCCTGCTTGAGCAGGAGAACGAGGTGCTGCGTCGAGCGGCGGCGTATCTATCGCAGGCGAACCTGCCGGGAAAAGGCTGTACCCGCTCGTGAAAGAGCTCGCCGCCGACGGGATTGCCGTCGCGTGTCGTGTCGGGTACTTCAGCTCTCGCGCCAGCCCTACTACCGGTGGCTGGCCAGCCCGGTCACCAATGCCAAGCTGGCCGCGGCGTATCGGGCGAATGCCCTGTTCGATGCCCACCGCGAGGACCCGGAATTCGGCTACCGATTCCTCGCCGGGGAAGCCGCCACCGTGGGTGAGTCGATGGCCGAGCGGACCGCGTGGCGGATCTGCCGCGACAACGCCTGGTGGTCGGTGTTCGGCAAGAAGCGAGGTCGTAACGGCCGACGACCGGGACCACCAGTCCACGATGATCTGGTCCAGCGCGACTTCACCGCCGAGGAGCCACATCGGTTGTGGCTCACTGGTATCACCGAACACCACACCCGTGAGGGCAAGCTCTATCTGTGTGCAATCAAGGACGTGAATCACCCTAGGTTTGATGCCGTTTCCTTCTGAGTTAGGAAGGATGAGCGTTATGCCGAAGAAGATCGATCCAGAGGTCCGTGAGCGGGCGTTGCGGTTGTTGCAGACCCATGGTGGTGAGTATGCGTCGCTGACAGCGGCGGCCGAGGCTGTGGCCAAGCAGGTCGGCGTTGGGAAGGAATCGGTCCGCCGGTGGGCGGTGCAGAATCAAGTCGATACCGGGCAACGCCCGGGCGTGACCTCGGAGGAATCGGCCGAGATCAAGAAGCTCAAGGCCGAGAACCGGCAACTGCGTGAGGACGTGGCGGTGTTGAAAGCGGCGACGACTTTCTTCGCGGGGGAACTCGACCCCCGCAATCGATGATCATCGCGTTCATCGACACGATGCGAGCTGAAGGTGTAGCGGTCGAGTCGATCTGCCGAGTCCTGCGGGAGCAGGGTTGCCAGATCGCCGCACGCACCTATCGGGCCTGGCGTTCGCGTCGGCCCGCCGCACGCACCATCAGCGACGCCCAGACTGTCGATGCGGTACGTGAGGTCGCGTGGCGGGTCGATCACCAGGGACGGCGGCGGCTCACCCCGGAAGGGCTCTACGGACGCGTGAAGATGCGTGCACTTCTGGACCGCACCAGCATGCCAGGGGTGTCCTACGGTGCGGTGGACCGCGCGATGAAGATGTTGCACCTCAATGGTATTCGTCGTTCCAAAGGTATCCGAACAACGATCCCGTCCACGGATGGAATCCGGGCCGGAGACCTGTTGAACCGCACGTTCTGTGCTGCCGAACCGAACCGTGTGTGGGTCACCGACTTCACTTACGTCCGAACGTGGTCCGGATGGGTGTACGTCGTGTTCATCATCGATGTGTTCTCCCGCAAGATCGTGGCCTGGCATGCCTCCACGAGCAAGGACGCCACCTTGGTGACCATCCCTCTACGGATGGCGCTATGGCAACGTGACCGCGATGGTCATCCTGTCAAAGATGGTGAGCTGATACACCATTCGGATGCAGGATCGCAGTACACGTCAACACGGTTGACGCAGAAACTCTCACTGGAGAGTATCTCTGCGTCGATCGGATCGGTGGGAGATGCCTACGACAACGCGCTGATCGAATCAGCGAACGGCCTCTACAAGACCGAGTGTGGTTCCCCCGGAATCGTGGAGGACTCCTCTATGCGGCTTCGGGCTCGGTGACTGCGGTGTTCTCG
>NZ_MVPX01000241.1:0-12363 GCF_002043085.1 Gordonia sp. i37
GTGTGAGCCGGAGCACTAACAACACAATTGCTGTGAGTCGGTCGCCATAGTTGTGTTTCACAACGCGCTCGGTAGACGCGACGCTATGTGCATGTGGACAAACTATGCAGGCGACCAGACCTGTACTCCCGCGAAGTTTGCGCGACCTGCGACAGTGGATGAGGTGTCTCGTCTTGTTACCGAGGCAGCGAACCGCGGCCACACAGTACGGGCCGTCGGTGCCGGACACTCCTTCGGCGGCAATGTGTTGACCGACGGCACGCTCCTCTCGCTCGACAATCTTTCCGGACTCCACCACGCGGATCCGACGACCGGGTTGGTCCGGATCGGGGCGGGCACTCGACTCCACGAGCTCAACAGATTGCTCGACGCGCACGGGCTGGCAATGCCCAACCTCGGCGACATCAACGTCCAGAGCGCTGCCGGCGCGATCTCGACCGCGACGCACGGGACGGGCCGCAAACTCGGCAACCTGGCCACGACGGTCGAGTCGATCGAGCTCGTGAAGGCCGACGGGTCCGTCGTGGAACTGAGCACCGGCGACGAGTTGCGCGCAGCCCGGGTCAGTGTCGGCGCGCTCGGGGTCATCACCGCCTACACGCTGCGAACCGTGCCTTCGTTCCGGTTGCACGAGCGGCGCGAGAAGATTCCACTGACCCGCGCGCTCGCCGAACTCGACGAGCTTGCGGACAGCAACGACCACTTCGGGTTCTTCGCTTTTCCGCACGCACGCGACGTGTTGGCCAAGTCGCTCAACCGCTCCGATGAGCCGGCGAACCCGCCGAGCCGCGCTGCGGAATACATCCGCGACATCGTCGTGGAAAACCATGCCCTGGATGCCGTGAGCAAGGTGGGCCGACGGTGGCCCAATCAGATTCCGCGCTTGAACCGGACTCTGACCGCTATCGCATTGTCGAGCAGCCGGGTCGACGTCAGCCACCAGGTGTTCTCCAGCCCGCGGACGGCGGCGCGGTTCACCGAGTCGGAATGGGCTGTGCCGCGGGCGGCGTGTGGCGAGGTCTTCCGTGCGATCCAAAGCGAGATCGACCGACAGGGATTTGCGGTCAACTTCCCTCTGGAAGTGCGGTTCGTGGCCGCGGACGAGGCATCGCTGCTCAGCCCGTCGTACGGTCGCGAGACGGCCTACATAGCGGTTCATATGTACGAGGGCATGCCGTGGAGGCCGTACTTCGAGGCAGTTCAGCGCATCGCGACCGACCATGGCGGCCGGCCACACTGGGGTAAGCGGCACTCCCTCGACGCCGCGGCACTGGCCGATGTGTACCCGGAGTGGGAAACGTTCCAAACCGTGCGGCGTGCCTACGACCCGGATGGAGTTTTCGCCAACGATCACATCCGCCGAATCTTCGGCGCCTGATGAGCAACCGATGGGGAGCGGTCGCCGCGTACGCACTGGTGGCGGCGTCGACGCAGTTGCTGTGGTTGACCTTCGCGCCCATCACGACCGATGCCGCCGAGCACTACGGGGTCTCGACCGGCGCGATCGGGTGGCTGGCGAACGTGTTTCCGCTGCTCTACGTCGTGTTGGCCATCCCCGCGGGAATAGCGCTCGACCGATGGTTTCGAGTAGCGCTGACCCTGGGCGCCGTACTGACCGCCGCGGGTGGACTGATTCGGCTTGTCGGCGATCAGTATTCAGTGGTCCTGGCCGGGCAGTTACTCGTCGCCGTCGCGCAGCCGTTGGTCCTCAACGCGATCACCCGTGTCGCGGGCAGCTATCTGGCTGAATCGGACCGGCCAAGGGGCATCGCGGCCGGGTCCGCCGGCACGTTTGCCGGCATGGTTGCTGCATTCCTGATGGGCAGCGTGATGGACATTCACACCCTGCTGGTCACCCAGGCCGCCATCGCGGTGGCGTCGGCGGTGGCCCTCGTCGCCGCCCTGCGGGTACCGGCGCAGTATCACCGGTCGGCCGAAAGCTCCGGGTTCGCCGCGTTCCGAGAGACGTGGCGAGACCCCTTCATCCGCAGACTGTGCGCACTCGTCTTCGTGCCATTCGGCGCGTTTGTTTCCCTGACCACATGGACCGAGGCACTGCTGGCACCGGCGGGCGTGTCGGCGGATCAAGCGGGAATCGTGTTGATCGCCAACGTCATCGCCGGCGTGGTCGGGTCGGCGCTGATTCCGGTGTGGGCCACCAAGCGCCGCCGCGAACTCTGGATCATCCTTGTCGCGGTGGCCGTCACGGCAGCGTCCTGCCTCGCCTTGGCCATTGCGCCCGGATTCGCCCTCGCGGTCTTGGTGTTCACCCTCTTCGGGTTCCTGCTCCTGCCTGCGCTACCGATCGTCCTCGAACTGTCCGAACGCCGAGTCAGCTCCAGCGAAGGCGCGGCCGCAGGCCTCATCTGGCTCTCCGGAAATCTCGGAGGTCTCATTGTGGCGGGCGTCGTCGGCGCACTCGTCAACCATCCCGCGTCCGCCTTCCTCCTCATGGCCGCGGTCGTGCTCGCCGCGATTCCGCTGCTGCGTAGTTTGCGCTCCGATGTCGACGTACTGCCATCGATTTCAACAGAAGGACACTCATGACAACGTTGGATCTGGGGTCGGTCACGGCCCGCTCGGGTGTGGGTTACGGCCGGCTCGCACGCGCCACTGCCGACCTTGAGCCACCGTTCGCGGTGGTCGATGTGGGGGCGTTGAGGGCCAACGCGGACTCCCTGGTTTCGCGTGCGATCGGCAAACCGGTTCGGCTGGCGTCGAAGTCGGTGCGCTGTCGACCGATCACGCACGCGGTACTCCAACGCCCCGGCTTCCGTGGTGTCCTGGCCCTGACGCTCGCCGAGGCGCTGTGGTTGGCGTCCGACGTGCAGGACGTGGTGGTCGGTTACCCGACCGCCGACGTCACGGCGCTGCGACAACTCGCCACCGACGCCGAGCTGCTTTCCCGGGTGACGCTGATGATCGACGACGTCGACCAGCTCGACCTGATCGAAAGCGTCACCCCCGACGGACCACCGATCCGAGTGTGCATCGACCTCGACGCGTCGCTGCGATTGCTGGGTGGACGCGTCCATCTGGGCGTGCGCCGCTCACCGGTCCACTCACCACAGGACGCGGTCGCGCTGGCCCGCTCGATCGTCGATCGGCCACGGTTCCGACTCGTCGGCGTGATGGCGTATGAAGGGCAGATCGCGGGCGTCGGCGACAACGTCGGCTCGATACTGCACCGACTCCAGATCCGCGGCATGCAGATGGTGTCGGGGTCGGAGTTGCGCGAGCGTCGCGCGGCAGCGGTCGCCGCCGTCAGTGAGGTTGCCGATCTGGAGTTCGTCAACGGCGGCGGGACCGGCAGCATCGAACTGACCGCGTCCGAGCCGGCCGTCACCGAGGTCGCCGCAGGATCCGGCCTGTACTGTCCGACGTTGTTCGACACCTATCGCGGCTTTCGTCCGCAACCGGCCGCGTTCTACGTGATGTCGGTCGTGCGCAAACCGACACCGGACTACGCCACGGTTCTCGGGGGTGGATGGGTCGCCAGCGGCGCGGCGGGATCCGATCGGTTACCCACGCCGTCGTGGCCGCGGGGATTGTCCTTGATTGAACTCGAGGGAGCCGGTGAAGCGCAGACACCGCTGCACGGCCCCGGCGCAGCCGCGCTGTCGATTGGTGATCGGGTGTGGTTCCGACACGCCAAGGCCGGCGAACTGTGCGAGCGCGTCAACGAATTGCACCTCGTCGACGGAGATCAGGTGATCGCCACAGTGCCCACCTACCGGGGTGAGGGAAAGGCCTTCCTCTAGCGACGCCGCCCATCGAAGTCACTCCCGACCTCACCCGCATATCCCGCAATCACGCTGCCGACGCGCCGCATCAATTCGAGAAAGGTACGCCATGGCGACCACCGCCCACGCACCTCGTAACAGCCTCCCCAACAGCGAGATGATCGCCGTTGAGAACCCCGCCACCGGCGAGATCATCGGCCACATTCCCGACCTGACGCCCGATGAGGTCACCGAGTTGGCACGACGCGCCCGCGCCGCCCAGCCCGGATGGGAGGCGCTCGGGTACCGCGGCCGAGCCCACGTCCTACGACGCATGCAGCGATGGCTGATGGACAACGCAGACCGCGTGATCACCACGATCAGCAACGAGACCGGCAAAGCCTACGAGGATGCCCAAATCGCCGAACTTGCTTACGGTGCACAAGCTTTCGGGTTCTGGGCGAAGAACGCACCCAAGTATCTCGCCGACGAAAAGATCAAGTCGTCCGCGCTGTTCGTCAAGGGCAAGTGCCTGACGCTGCGATACCGGCCCATCGGGGTCGTCGGCGTCATCGGTCCATGGAACTATCCGCTGGTCAACTCCTTCGGCGATTGCATCCCCGCGCTCGCCGCCGGCAACAGCGTCATCCTCAAACCGTCGGAGTACACGCCGATGACCTCACTGCTGATGGCCGAAGGACTGGCCGCCTGCGGTTTGCCCGAGGATGTGTTCCTCGTGGCGACCGGACGGGGCGCGACCGGCGCCGCAGTCCTCGACAACGTCGACATGATCATGTTCACCGGCTCCACTGCGACCGGCCGCACGGTGGGGACCCGCGCGGCCGAACGTCTCATCCCCGCATCCCTCGAACTCGGTGGGAAGGATCCGATGATCGTTCTCGCCGACGCCGATCTCGAACGCGCAGCCAATCACGCGGTGTACTACGCGATGTTCAACTGCGGCCAGACCTGTGCCTCCATCGAACGCTGCTACGTCGAGGCGTCGGTCTACGACGACTTCGTCGACAGAGTGACGGCCAAGACCCGGGGCCTGCGCCACGGCGTGCCCAACGGCCCGGGCAGCGTCGACGTCGGCTCGATGACCTTCCCACCACAGGTCGAGATCGTCGAACGGCACGTCGAGGACGCCCGCCAACGCGGCGCTCGGGTACTGGTCGGCGGGCACCGTGGACGCGGCCCGGGGCATTGGTTCGAACCCACGATTCTCGTCGACGTCGACCACGACATGGCCTGCATGCGCGAGGAGACGTTTGGTCCGACGCTGCCGATCATGAAAGTCACCGACGCAGACGAGGCCATCCGACTGGCCAACGACTCCGAGTACGGACTGTGCGCCTCGGTCTTCACCCGCGATGCCAAACGCGGTGAGGCCATCGCGAGACAGATCAAGGCCGGGTCCGTCACGGTCAACGACGCGCTCGTGAACTACACCGCCCTGGAACTCCCGATGGGTGGCGGCGCACCAGGTTCCGGCGTCGGCTACCGGCACGGCGCCGGCGGAATCCGCAAATACTGCCGGCAACAGTCCCTGCTCGTCTCACGCATCCATGGGCATCGAGACCTTCACATGCACCCCTACAACGCCACCCGCACACGCCTGCTCACCCGCCTTCTGGCGCTGCTCAATCGCGGGCTGCCCGCCAGGTGACGACGGGTGGACCCGATCGAACCCACCGCTTGTGCCCACATTCCGAGTCGAGGGAAAGGCGGCGAGGGAAAGGCATTGTGATGACCCCGCTCGAGAGTGTGTCTTATGATCCCTGCATCGTGGACCTGCACACTCGCAAACTTCGCGCGTTCGTCGTCCTCGCTGAGGAACTGAACTTCAGCCGCGCGGCGGCGCAGCTCTTTCTCGCCCAACAAGCCCTGAGCCGGTTGATCCGCGAGGTCGAGGACGAGGTCGGCGCCACCTTGTTCACCCGCACGACCCGCAAGGTCGAACTCACTCCGGCAGGCGTGGCATTTCGCGATGGTGCCGTCGCCGCCCTCGCTGCGCTCGACCGCGCCTCGGCGGAGGCGTTGCGCAGGGAACGCGCGATCTCGGGCACCCTACATCTGGGCTACACCGTCGGCGCCGCTCTCGAACTCACCGAGCCGATACTGAGCGAGTTCCGGTCCCAGTTTCCCGACGTCGAGTTGGAGACCCGCGAATACTCGCTGGCCGATCCGGACGCCGGACTGATCAGTGGGTTCGCAGACGTGTCGATCATCCGGCTCCCGGTGTCCACGCCCGACTTGTATACGGAGCCGCTGTTCACCGAGCCGCTCGTTGCGCTCGTATCGACGGGTCACCGGCTCGCTGGACGTCAGTCGGTCCGCGCCGACGAACTCCTCGACGACCCGGTAACCCTGAGCGAACTCGAGGATCCGGCCCGCAGAGAGTTTTGGACTCTGGCCGCGTTTCGGGCGCCCGACTCACCAGCTGTTGTCGTACCCGTCGGCACGGTAACCGAGGAGGTGCAGACCGTCGGGACTGGGGGAGCGATCGCGATCACCGCCGCCGCGGCCGCGCGCTACCTTCCATTTCCGGGGATCAAGCACCTGCCGATCAGCGACGCTCCGGGGTCGGTGGTCGCGCTGGCCTGGACACAGCGCGCCACTTCACTGGTTACCCGCTTCGTCGAGGTAGCCCTCGTCGTACGTGATCGACAGGCAGACCTGGTCAACGAGATCGAGCACCCTGATGTGCGTTCCTGACCCACGTGGGTGATCCGTCAGTCTCCCGGCGTCAGCTCAACGTCGATGGTGCGCCGCCAGGGCCGTCGGGCAGTTCGGGGTGTGCCGAGGAACTCGTCGACCACTGGGCCGAATACCGCGGCGTTGAGAACCAGGTCGATGTGGCCGCCGCCGTGTGCGTGCAGTGTTGCACGCGGTATCAAACGACTGAGGATGTGTGCGTTGATCATTGGGATGATCGGATCGTCGGTGCCCGAGATGACCAGGGTCCGCTGGCGGATCGCCGGCAGCGCGTGGATCGAGGTCCACACCCAGCCGGCCATCAACTGATGCAGGTAGCCCTTCGTGCAGCCGGCGTGCACCTGACGGATCACGACCTTGCGGGGCTTGTCGGGACGGATGAAGCAGGCGACCGGCGAGGTCTCGGACAGGCCGTAGCCCTCGAGGATGACCGCGTCGAAGGCGTCTTCGAAGTCAGTGATGACCTGGGCGGGCAGGGCTTCGCCCCCGGACACACAGACGCGCAGCGAGCTGGTGTCGTCGGTGGGCCGCCGCGCAGCGACCAGCGCCGAGTACATCGTCGGAACACCCTCGAACACCGTCACCTTCTCCGCGGCGATGGCGTCGAGCACGACGACCGGGTCGAAACGGGGGATGAGGACGAGAGTGGCCTGGGCGTACACCGCGCCGTTGAGCCCACAGGTGAGGCCGAACACGTGGAACAGCGGCAGGCAGCCGATGATGACGTCCTTATGGGTGCCCCTCGCCAGGTTGTCCATCGAGATCTGTGCGTTGCGGCGCAGACCGGCGTAGGTCAGCTCAGCGCCCTTGGGCTTGCCGGTGGTTCCGGAGGTGTGCAGGATGACGGCGGTGTCGGAATCGGCACGCTCGACGGGGCAGACCCGGGGTGCAGTAGCGGTGACGGCGGCCATCAGGTCGGCGTCGGCCAGGATGCACCCGGAAACCACACAGACAGCCAGACGCTCGACGTCCACGTTTCGTCGAACCGGTGAACGCCATCAGCAACCGCCCAACCGAGGTCGAAACACGGAGGATCCCAGGGCACTGGGAGGGGGATCTGATCATCGGGGCGCTGGGCGGCTCTGCGATGGCGACGGTGGTCGAGAGGTCCACTCGCTTCGTGATGCTGGGACATCTCGGACGGAACCGAACCGCAGAAGCCGTGCGCGACTCTCTGATCACAGCATTCCGAGACCTGCCCGCGTCATTGCGCGGCAGTCTTACCTGGGACCAGGGTGCGGAGATGGCCGAACACCGAGCGCTCGACATCAGCTGAGCCACCTAGAATGGGTGCTCGTTCGCTATCCCGCAATCGCTCACCCATCCAAAGAGCGCGCTGAACCAGCAAGACCAATATCTGGCGAGTAGTTCGCTCATCCCGCGTCACAACACAACGGGCAGAGCTAGTTACGTCACTGTGACGTTTCGGAGCCCTAGAGTCGGGTAGCACCTCAGACCCGCATCTGAGCGTAGTAACCTCCGAACACGCACGCGGACAGCACATCTCACGCCAAGCACACAAAGAGCTGTATTAAGCACATCGCAATCGAAGCTCAGTCAGGCCCCAAGTTCTTGTCAAACGACGACAAAACAGCCGGCAATTTCGCCAAGTCGGTGACATTTCGCCAATCTCGGCGATCATTTACACTTGATCACGAGAACTAATCTCCCCCAGCATCATTCCTGAGCCGATAACTAATATTATGTAAAGTCAAAGCTGTAATATTGCAACAGATGCAGGCGGACACGTTGCCCCTGCTCCGGCGGATTGATTATCGGCGCGAGCCGACAACCTGCACTGACGCCGTCCCTGGCGCGTGAGGTGTCCGTGAGATCGGGTTGCGAGAATGAAGTGTGCGGTGCGAGGGCCGTCTGAGCGCGTTTGTGTAACTTGGTGATTGACTTCGTTCCTGCGTTTGATGCAAGATATGAGCATCTGATGCAGCCGTGTGGGAGGTGATGTCAGGTGGCCGTTGATGAAGCCGGACGGTTGGTTCTGGTTCCCGGTGTGCGCTATCTGAACAGCCGGGATGTGGTGTTCGCGGAGATGCTCGAGGGTTGGCGCAATCAGCAGTTGTCTCGCAACCTGTCTTTCGGCACGATCGAGAAACGCGTGAAGCTGATCAGCCGGTTCGCCGACTATGCGAACGAGTATCCATGGCAGTGGACGCCGGCGATGGTCGACGAGTTTTTCGGGGATCTGCGCGGTGTGCGCCATCTGCGCCAGACCTCCGTGCGCAACTATCAGGCATCGCTACGCCTGTTCTGCGACTACGTCTCGTCCTCGGACTACGGGTGGACAGATCTGTGCCTCGAGCAGTTTGGTTCGCATCCGGTGCAGGTGTGTCACGACTGGAACTCCGCGCGGCACGTTCAGGAAGCTGAGTCGAATCCGACGAAGCGCGCGTTCAGTCGTGCTGAGCTACAACGCTTTTTCGATCATGCCGATAGTGAGGTGGATCGGATCGCAGCGAGCGGCCGCAAAGGCTGGCGGGCGGCCTACCGCGACGCGACCTGGTTCAAGGTCGCCTACGGCTGGGGGCTTCGCGGTAACGAAGTCCGACATCTGCAGACGAGGGACTTCTACCGGAATCCGAAAGCCCCTGAGTTCGGTAAGTACGGTGTTGTGCATGTCCGCTACGGAAAGCCCCATCGGGGTTCTCCCCCGAAGCCTCGATCGGTTCTGACGGTGTTCGACTGGTGTCCAGAGGTGGTCGACGACTGGATCTCGGCCGCACAGCTGGGCGGTGAGGACGGCCCGCTGGATCTGTTCACCAGCGAGCGCGACACATTAGTGAGCGTCTGTTGCGTGTGGCAACGCTTTTCCCGGTATTGCGACGAGCTCGGTTTGGCGCCAGGCTTGGATATGCACTCATTTCGGCGGTCGTACACGACACACCTGATCGAAGCGGGCGTCGATCCGAAGTTCGTGCAGGATCAACTGGGCCACGAATTCGCGTCGACCACAGGGATCTACGACTGCACCACGACCCACTTTCGTCAGAGCACGCTACGCGAGGCTCTGGACTCGACACTGCGCGACGCGATGAACACCGGGATCGACGACGACACCCGGCGATAACCTCAAGGAGGGCGATTAGTGGCTGCACGGACGGTGGAATATCGCTGGCGACTGGCGGAGTTGATGGCGGCGGCAGGGATGCACAACAGCACCGATCTGGTGCCGCTGCTGCGCGAACGCGGCATCGACTTGTCCGCGTCACAGGTCTATCGGCTGGTGGCCGGTCAGCCCGAACGGGTCTCGTTGCAAGTGATGGCCGCGATCTGCGATGTGTTCGCCTGTACACCAGGCGATCTCGTGACCGTCACCGCAACCGATGCCCGGCGCCGCAAGACCGCATCCGACAATGTTGTCGACCTCGGCCGCAGTGCCCGCCCGAAACGAGCCCGGGTGATCCGCGATGGCTGAGGACGCCGCGCCACCGCGGCGATCGCGAGGCCGCCCCAAGCGGACCACCGGCGACTACACCTGCGATCGATGCGGGCGGGTTATGGGCAAACCCCGGGTGCACTGGCCGGGCGAGCAGCTGTGCAACAGCTGCTTCTATACCGGGATGCGCACCTACGGGCAGTGCCCGCGGTGTGGTCACGACGGTGTGCTTCCCGCCCGGGCCCGGCACGACGATCCACGGCCATGCTGTCTGGAATGCGGCGGCGTCGACCCGGACGCCTACCGGTGCCGGACCTGCGCCCACGAGGGTGAGATCTACCGCGACGGCCAGTGCGCACGCTGCGCGCTGCGGGACAATCTGGACCACCTCACTCCCCAACCTCGCCGAGCCGACATCAAGCGTGTGCGCTCTGCGATGATCGAGGCACTGTGCCGGGCGCAAAGACCCGAAAGCGTGATGACGTGGATGCGCAATGCCGATGCCCGCGAGATCCTGAAAGACCTGATGACCGGGACAATCGCGTGCACCCACGAATCGTTCGACGAATTCCCCCACTCCAAGACCACCGAACACTTCCGCTCGATCCTCGAGCAGCACGGTCTGCTGCCCCGCCGAGACCACTACCTCGCTATCTTCGAAAAATGGTTGGCCGCCAAGGAGGCGGCGGCCGACACTCCGGAGACCTGGGCGATGGCCTACCGGTTTGCGACCTGGCATCACCTGCGCCGCATCCGCGCCCAGTCAGTTCCCGGTGATTCCAGCGAGGGAGCTGTCCGCTCGGCGAAACAGGAGATCACCGAGGTGATCAAGTTCCTCAACTGGCTGCACCACACCCACGCCCGCACGGCCCAGACCTCCACCCAACTCGACGTCGATCAGTATCTCCAGTCCGGACCGACCACCCGACACTTGATCCGGACGTTCTTCGTCTGGTGCCGCGCGAACCACATCAACACCAGCGTCGAGATCGCACACCGGTACGCCAAGACGACACCCACGTTGACCGATGAGCAACGGCTGCAATGGATTCAGACACTGATGCGCGGCAATGTCACCAGCCTGCATCAACGGGTGGCCGGCCTGCTAATGCTGCTCTACGCCCAGCCCCTCACTCGAGTCGTTGCGCTCGAAATCGGCGATCTACAGCTGACACCCACCGAGATGCGCATCAGCCTGGGCACCGAACCGACCCCCGTGCCGGCACCGTTCGCCGTCCTGATCTACGAACTCCTCGAACACCGCCCAAACCTGCAGACCACCGGCAGCGACACCATGTATCTGTTCCCCGGGTACCGCCCGGGCCGCCACCTGCACGCACAAACCGTGATGAAAGAACTCCGCCGCCTCGGCATCAACCTGCACGGTGCACGCAACAGCGCCCTGGACAACCTCGTCAAACTGGCCCCTCCACCCATCGTCGCCGACATGCTCGGCTACAGCTACCAGGTGACCGAACGCCACGCCGCACTGGCAGCCACCACCTACTCCCGCTACGCCCAATCGCTGGCCACGACGATCGCGACCGTGAACTGACCTCATCCTCAACAGCAGCCGGTGCCCGCCCCCAACACCGCACACAACGCCTGCAACGATTCCGGCTGAGCCCGGTAGTACACGTTCATCCCTCGCCGCTGCCCCACCACCATCCCCGCCTTGCGCAGCTGCCCCAGATGGTGACTAGTCGTCGCCTCCGTCACCCCAACCGCGGCCGCGAGATCACACGTGCACACACCCTCACCCGACTCATCGGCGAGCAACATCGCCACCAACTTGATCCGCACCGGATCAGCAAGCGCCTTGAGCCGCAACGCAATCTCGAGCGCATCGTCATCGCCAAGCGGACCCGACGACACCGGAGCGCAGCAAATTGGACCACTGATATCAACCATCGGCAAAGTCTTCGGCACGACTCAACCGTACCCAACCACTTGACATATGTCGAAAAGGTAGGCACCCTGCAGATGACCTGAGTTCGATATATGTCTCACAGGTGAAGGTGATGGTCATGTCCCGTATGCAGCTCGCGCTCAATGTTGATGATCTCGATACCGCGATCGACTTCTACTCCAAGCTGTTCAACACCACTCCGGCCAAGCGCAAGCCGGGATACGCCAACTTCGCGGTCGCAGAGCCGCCGCTGAAACTGGTGCTTCTGGAGAATCCTGGCCAGGGCGGCACCATCAACCACCTCGGCGTCGAGGTCGAGTCGAGCGAGAAGGTGCACGCCGAGATCGCCCGGCTGTCCGGGGAGGGTCTGTTCACGCAGGAGGAGATCAACTCCACCTGTTGCTTCGCGACCCAGGACAAGGTGTGGGTGACCGGTCCGGCCAACGAGAAGTGGGAGGTCTACACCGTACTCGCCGACTCCGACACCTTCGGGACAAGCCCGAAACTGTTGACACAGAACGCCGTCGATAATGCCGACCAAAGTTCGGTGTGCTGCGGAGGCAGCGCCAGCGATCCTACTGAGGCCCGCACAGCCTGCTGCTGACGAGCCGCGGCTCCCCCCC
>NZ_MVPX01000242.1:0-3107 GCF_002043085.1 Gordonia sp. i37
TCGATGCCCTCGATGCCACATTCGGAGGGTTCGTCGGTGTTCCACACCTCGAGGGCGACACCTTCGGGCGGGGTAACGTAGGCGGGGCCGATCACCACGACTAGATCTGCGGCCCGCATCAGCTCGTCTGTGAGTTGGCGAGGCTTGTGTTCGGCGACTTCGGCCCCGAACTCGGCGAGCACCTGAGCGGAGAGGTCGTTGACCCGGCCGCCGATCTTCGCGCTGGTCCCGGCCGACGACGCGGAGATCCGGTCGGTGATCTCCGGCGTGAGGCGTTCGGCCATCACGGATTTGCCGCGGTTGCTAACGCACACGAAGAGCACATCGATGGGTTCAGGCATGGCGCAGGGGCTCCCTGGTTGCGTTGGTGGTTGTGGTGATGCGTTTCCGCAGCGCCAAAGACACGTACACGAGACCGACGAGGACGGGAACCTCGATCAGCGGGCCGATCACCCCGGCCAGAGCCTGCCCGGAGGTCGCACCGTAGGTGGCGATCGCGACGGCGATGGCAAGCTCAAAGTTGTTGCCCGCCGCAGTGAAAGAGAGCGTGGTGGTCCGCTCGTAACCCAGTCCCAGCGCGGCGCCCAGGATGAATCCGCCACCCCACATCACCGCGAAGTAGATCAGCAGCGGAAGAGCGATCCGCACGACGTCCCAGGGCTGCGAGGTGATCTGCTCACCCTGCAAAGCGAACAAGATAACAATCGTGAACAGTAGACCGTAGAGCGCCCACGGCCCGAGGCGCGGCAGCAACGAGGACTCGTACCACTCGCGGCCTTTGGTCCGCTCGCCGATGCGACGGGTGAGGTACCCGGCCACCAGGGGGATGCCGAGGAAGATCAGCACCGACCTGGCGATCTGCCACATCGAGGTATCAATGGTGGTCTGTTCGAGACCGAGCCAGCCGGGTAGCACTGACAGGTAGAACCAGCCCAGCACGGCGAACATGATGACCTGGAACACCGAGTTCAGCGCGACGAGGACTGCAGCGGCTTCCCGGTCGCCGCAGGCCAGATCGTTCCAGATGATGACCATCGCGATACATCTGGCCAGACCGACGATGATCAGGCCCGTCCGGTATTCCGGCAGATCCGGCAACAGCAACCACGCCAGCGCAAACATCAACGCCGGGCCGATGATCCAGTTCAGCACCAGCGAGCTGAGCAGCAGGCGACGATCGGCGGTGACCGCGTCGAGTCGGTCGTAACGCACCTTTGCCAGCACCGGATACATCATGATCAGCAGCCCGAGAGCGATCGGCAGCGAGATACCGTCGAGTTCTACCGCCGCCAGTGTCTCTCCCAGCCCCGGGACAGCGCGGCCCAACAGCAATCCTGCAACCATTGCGGCGCCGATCCACACCGGCAGGAACCGATCAAGCATCGACAACTTGCCCGCGACCGCATGACCTGCCCCACTCATCGACCTTCCTCGCACGAATCCGGCTCACCGACCACTGCCGCAAGACCAACTAGTACCTCCGATAACTGCTCGAGCACAACGCTATTCACGCGGTAGTAGACCCACGTGCCCCGGCGTTCACTGGTCACCAGGCCGGCCTCCCGTAACACCCTCAGATGATGCGAGATCGTCGACTGCGACAACCGGATCGGTCCCGAAATATCACACACACAGGCCTGACCACCCGGCCGCGACGCCACCTCCGACAACAACCGCAGGCGCACCGGATCCGCCAACGCCTTCAACGCCGGCGCAAACCGCGCAGCCCGATTCGCACTCAACCCGCCACCGCCCGCAACCAGCACGTCTTGATTCGACATACATCAATATTGACACACATCGAATCAACGGACAATCCAACCCCCGCCATCTACCACCACCGCACGACTGCAGACCTTGAAACCTCTTGCTGGGGAATATGATCAGTTCGATATTGACGGTATCCAGTAATACTTTATCGATGGCGTAATAGGAATTTTGACACCCGCCCCCAGTGACAGCCAACATGAGACTGTGACACCCAATACGGGAGTTTCCCTCGCCAGCATCGTCGACGAGTTCAAACACCGGCGCGGCCTCTCGGAAACGGCGGTCGCCGAGCGGCTCGGCATGAGTCGGATGAATCTGAATCTTTGGCGGCGTGAAGGACTTCGCGCCCTGCCCGGGCGGGATCGACTGGAGATGGTCGCGAAGGTGACTGACACGCCGTACAGGGTTGTACTCGAGACTGTGCTGGCCGAATGCGGCTATCTCGACACTCCCCCGCCGGGGGGCACCGTGTCACTGGACGGCGTGGTCGCTGTCTCTCGGATCGTGGCTGGTGTGGTGGGCCGTGGGTTAAGTCCGAGCGAGTCTTCACGCCTACGTTCAGCGTGGATGTCTGCATCGCCTCGAACACTGGAAGCTGTCGCCGGCGGTCTCGATCTAGAAGATGGCTGAGCACGAACGATGCGGAAGCCGAGTTTGACCATTCCGTGTCCCCGCCGACCCAAGCGCCGAGCTACCAGCGACCGCTGAACCGTGTCCAGCACCGGCGCTGGCGGGGGTGCCCTTCCGTGGGACAGGCATTCACCGACCACAATGATCCGGAGGCCATCCCGATGAACAGCGAGAAACTCGAACACCGAGCAGTGCGGTTAGGGCTGCGCGCTCCGCGTGTCGTCATTGTGTTTCCAGGTGACAGTGATTGGACCTACTGGGCTCGACTCGCACTCGCGGTAGCTAATCGTTACTGGGGAGGGAGTGGATTCGTCCTCGCACCCGCCCGCCCCGATGGTGAAGTTGCTCCAAAACTACTAGGGGCCATGGCTGCCTACGATCCGGACTATGTAGTTGCGCTCGCACCCACGGTGAGAGAGTGCCAGGAAGTGCTTACCGACATTCTTGAGCAGAGATACCCGAATGGTGCCCTCGTGGGAGTGGCGGATTCTGAACTGGAGCGACTCCTCGACGAGGAGGTCAACCTTCGTTCGGAACTCGAACCAACCCGAAAGAGCGTTGCCAGCCACTGTGCTGCATATCGGATGCGGATCACGCCAGTCGATGCCCCCCACGAGCGGCTCACTTCCATCGGTTCGACCGATCGACAATCGGGTCCGCTTGTTAAGCCTCGATCCACCGATCGGCTTTTGAGGTGTGATGAAAGG
>NZ_MVPX01000243.1:0-23746 GCF_002043085.1 Gordonia sp. i37
CCAGGCGGCTACCGAAGCCGCTTAACCGATGTCCGGCAAACGGGGGTAACCACAATCCAGACAAGTTGCTGCGGAGTTGCACCGCCTGATCGGCACTGACCACTCCGGCGATTTCTTCGGACGACTTTCCGCGCGAGACCCGTACAGGCGCGCCTCGGACACCTGAATCCCGTCTACGGTCGCGGTCCGAGTCAGTCGTTGTCGGAGGCGGGATCGTTGTCCGTTGCGGGACCATCCTCGGTTGCCCCGCCTTCGCCCGACCAGTCACCAGACGATTCGCCTTCTGCTGGATCGGACTGTACGTCGGGTTTCGCACCCTCTGGCCCGGTGCCGACATCTTCGGTGTGTGGATCGGTCTTCTTCTCGGTCATGTTTGGTTCTGTACCCGAAGCGGCTGTGATTCACACCTGCACGGATCATCCGCTCCGGCTCCAGATCGTCGCCCTCGGAGACATCACGCCCTGCGTGGTGCGTCCGATCAGAGGATGCCGCGAGCGACGAGTTCGGTGGTGACGACAACTGCGACGGCACTTACGGCCAGTAGCGAGATCAGCACGAACAACTGCATGATCGCCGCGGTGGTGACCGACGCGCCGCCCAGGACCATACCGACGAACGCGCCCGGAATGGTGACCAGCCCGACCGAGCGCGTCTGGTCGATGCCGGGGATCAGCGCGGTCGCCGCGGCGCTGCGGCTGATCTCCATCCGTGCCTCACGCGGCACGAAACCCAATGACAGAGCTGCATCGACTTCGCCTCGCCGGGTGGTGAGTTCGTCGTGAGCGCGACGGCCCGCCAACGACGTGGTGTTCATGGCACCACCGAACATGATTCCGGCGGTGGGGATGATCGCCAGACCCGTGGCCGGAAGCACCCCGAGCGTGACGATGCCGGCCACGACGACGATCGTCGGCACCGCAACCGGCAGCAAACACCACAGCGTGCTGCCGATGGCCCGGATCGGCGCACGACGACCGACGATCCGGCCGGCCGATGTTGCCGCGGCCACCGTCGCCATGACGGCCACGAACAGCGTCGAGGCCCACAGCGAGCCGATCACAACGGCGAGGACAGCGGCGAGCGCGGCCAGCTGTCCGGCTGCCCGAATGGCCGCGATCACCACCTGCTGTGCGTGTCCGGTTGCGCCGAGGTAGTTCACCAGCGCTGCGGCAACCACCAGTACAACCACCACGACCCCGAGCGCCGGTCCGATCCGCACCACTGCATTGCCGATATCGTTCACACCTTCATCATTGCCCTGCCGCATCGGCGGGCTCCGGTGGGCACGTAGGCGCCGCCGGATCGACTCAGACTCAAGCTCGACGCCGGGCGCTGACGAGGTAGACGATCGTGCCGCCCATCAGGACGGCCGCACCGGACACCACCGACGCGACAGGCAAACACACCGCCAGCACAAGCGCACCAATTGCGCCCACCATGGGGATCACCCGCGGCGGACGCCCCTCGTCCGGCGAGAGTGTCCATGCCGCGGCATTCGCGATCAGGTAGTAGACCAGAACACCGAACGACGAAAAGCCAATCGCGTCACGCACATCCGCGAATCCCGCAACGACGGCAACCACGACGGCCACGGCCACCTCGGCACGATGCGGGACACCGAATCGGTCATGAATTGCGGCCAAAGCACTCGGCAGGTGACGGTCACGTGCCGTGGCCAACACGGTGCGCGAGACGCCCAGGAGAAGCGCAGCAAGCGAACCGAGCGCTGCGATCGCAGCTCCGAACCGCACCACCGAAACCAGCCAGTCCGCGCCGACCGAACGAACGGCGTCGACAAGCGGAGCCGTCGCCGACGCCAGCCCCGCTGGGCCGAGAGCCGCGAGTGCGGCCACTGCCACCGCCGCATAGACGATCAAACTGATACCGAGGGCGATCGGAATGGCCAGGGGGATAACGCGTGCCGGGTCTCGAACCTCCTCCCCCAAGGTGGCGATGCGGGCGTACCCTGCGAACGCGAAAAACAACAGCCCGGCAGCTTGCAGTATCCCTCCGACAGAGACATCTCCGCCAAGGGCAAGGCGGGCCGGGTCTGCCGACGACGACGCTGCGACGCTGACCACCGCCGCGGCCAGCGCGGCGAGTACCACCGCCACGATGACCCTGGTGAGAAGAGCTGATTTCTGTATACCGCGGTAATTGACTGCGGTGATCGCGACCACGGCTGCGACGGCCACGCCGTGCATATGGCTGGGCCAGAGATAGCTGCCGACGGTCAACGCGATCGCCGCGCACGATGCGGTCTTCCCAACGACGAAGGACCAGCCGGCCAGGTAACCCCAGAAGGGTCCGAGACGGTGCCTGCCGTAGACGTACGTACCGCCCGCCGACGGATACCGAGCGGCGAGGCGGGCCGACGACGTCGCGTTGCAGTACGCCACGATCGCCGCGATCGCCAGACCGATCAGCAGCCCCGAGCCCGCAGCCGCCGCGGCGGGCCCCATCACGACGAACACTCCCGCGCCGATCATCGATCCCAAGCCGATCATCACCGCGTCGAACAGACCGAGACGCCGGCGCAGCCGGGGACCCGAGTCCTCGAAATGCGGGTTCTCCGAAGTCATACCGGCTCCTCGAGTTCGTCAGGATCACAGAATCGTCTACAGGGCGAACGAGCCCTTGTCGCAACGGTGAACTCCAGATGAAGAGCCAATCGCCACCGATACGGCAATCTCTGTAGCAGCTAACTTCGTAGCAGCTAACCCCTCAGCGCCGTCGCGAGCTCGTCCAGCCCGTCGAAGTATCCATCGAACCTGTCGGTGTGAGACGGCGGATCTCCGACGGGGCGGTGAACATACGCGGCTCGCATGCCGGCCGCCTTGGCCGCGCGGAGATCCCACGCGTGGGCAGCGACCATCAACAAGTGGTCCGGGGGTGTGCCCGCGGTCTCGATCGCCAGGCGATACACCTCGGGCGACGGTTTGTACGTACGTACCTCTTCAGCGGAAAGTGCTCGATGCCAACGGAGTTCGGCATGGTCACCTAGTTCTTCCAGCGTCGCGACGCTGGAATTCGACAGTGCGAACACAGTGACGTGCTGCGCCAGTCGGTCGACTCCGGCCGGAGCATCTGCCCACGGACGAAGACGTCGCGTCGCGGCGGCGAGGTGGGCACGTCGTGCGGGATCAGTGATGCCGGCGCGATCCATCACCAGACCGGCCGCCTCGGCATCGAGTTGGTCACTGTTGGCGTAGGCGCGGAGCCCGCGGAGAATTCGTTGCTGCTGTTGCTCTATATGTCCCTGCCACACGGCCAGCAACTCGGCAACATCCTGCTTGTCGCCCGCAGCCTCGGCGATCGCGGTTGTCAATCCCCCGGGCTCGTCGACAAGAGTGCCGAGCACATCGATGACGACAGTCGTGATCACTCCGAGTTCAGACATCGCTGAGCAGCCTACCGTCCCCCACTGGGCGTGTCGGAGACGAATCCAGGCGCGGTAACTGCCGGCCTCCCGGTGGAGGGCGACTCAGGGATTCGCCGGCACATCACGCGTCGTACGTCAGCCCCGCGGCCGCAGCGCGTCGACGTAGAGGTCGAGCACGCGTCGCCGCTGCGCGTCGTCACGGCTGCGGGTCAGGCCGAGGAACACCCCGAGTAGCGCGACGACGGCGTCATCGGCGCGCACGTCGGTCCGCAGGGTCCCATCTTCCGCGCCCGCAGCAAGTATGCGTTCGAGCGTCTCGCCGATACGTTCGCGCGTATCCCCCGCCACCACCGCACCTGACGCGATCGCTTGCGTAAAGGCTTCGGCCATACCGTGTTTGGTGGCAACGAAGGTGGCGTAACGATCCAGCCAATGCCGCAACGTCTCGTCGGCGGAGTGCTTCTCCAACAGGCCGTCCGCGTAGTGGACGACGTCGTCGAGTTCGGACCGGTAGACCGCCTCGACGAGTGCTTGTCGTGTCGCGAAGTTGCGGTACAGCGTGCCCACCCCGACCCCGGCTCGACGGGCCAGCGCATCAAAGGTGATGTCACCTTCGCCGGCGGTGAACGCATCACGAGCCGCCTCGATCAGCTTGGCCCGGTTGCGCACAGCATCGGCCCGCGGCTTTGCCGCAGTTCCGCGTGAACGATCGACGATCAAGTGGAGGACCCTCCGTTTGTGTACACTACAACCAAGCGGAGGTTCCTCCACTTGCCTCGGAGTATTGCACACCAAGGAGCACACATGAGCGATCTCGGACCCACCCCCGGTGGTTCGGCGACGCTGGCCGGCCACCGGGTCGCCCGCATCGGTTACGGCGCAATGCAACTCGATCGCCATCGACAAGACCCCGAGGCCGCGATCGCGGTTCTCCGTCATGCCGTCAATCACGGCGTCGACCACGTAGACACCGCACAGTTCTACGGAGACGGTTTCGTGAACTCCGTGATCGCCCGAGCCATCGACGCCGACAGCGACGTCGTCATCGCCTCGAAGGTCGGCGCAGCCACCAATCCTGGTGGCGCTCATCCCATGCGACCTGCGCAGCGTCCGGCCGAGCTGCGCGCCGCAGTCGAGGACAACCTGCGCACCCTGCGACGGGAACGCCTCCCCCTGGTCAATCTCCGACGACTGGAGATCGGCCCGGGGCTCGCCGCGACCGGCGACCAGATCGTCGACGTCGACGATCAGATGGCCGAGATGGTCGCGATGCGCGACGAGGGCAAGATCGGTGAGATCGGTATCAGTGCGGTACGCATCGAAACGGTGCGTCACCTCTTGCCGGCCGGAATCGCCTGTGTCCAAAATCCTTACAGCGTCCTCGATCGGCGTTTCGAGAGTCTCCTCGACCTGTGCCTCGAGCGCGAGATGGCGTGGGTTCTCTACTTTCCACTCGGTTCCGCATTCCCCGGCATCCCGAAGGTGGGCGAGAATTCCGTCGTCATCGACATCGCTCGAGATCTCGATGTCACCCCCGCCCAGGTAGGCCTGGCGTGGCTACTGGCTCACTCGCCGAACACCCTGCTGATCCCCGGAACGTCCGACATCGGACACCTCGACGCCAACCTCACCGTCGGCGACATCACCTTGAATCCAGAATCCATCACCGCTCTCGACGCGCTGGGCGCCGCAACCACGACGGCCCCCATCGAGGCGCCGCGATGGCCCGCCGAGGCACGCTGAGCGCTACGAACTCGGCAGCTCCGGCTCCTACTCCCCGCTACCCGGCGTTCGGCTTCTGCCAGATCAGTGCATACCGGAACATCGCCAGTCTCCGAAAACGCGCTCCCGGCAACTGTTCTCGCGCACATCGACGCACTTCCGAATAGGAATGCGACGGCGGCCACACGATGGGTGCGGAGTGCTCCCAATAGCCACGACGCCGCGACAGCCACCGATGTTGGAGTATGCCGACCAGGTGGAGTGCGTAGTCGGTGGGCCGTGAGGAGTGAGCCAGGCCGACGACCGCAACGACGCCGCCGGGCGCAGTGAGGTCCGCCAACCGCAGCAGACCCGCTCGGAGATCGGGTAGATGGTGCAGCGTTGCGACCGACGCGACCACATCGAAAGTCCGCCCGAACGGGTAACTCATCACGTCGCCGCACATCCACTCGACTCGTTCGGCTTCGCCTCGTGCTCGATCGAGCACTGCGGCATCGGAGTCGATCGCCGACACGTCCCCAAGCCGTTCGGACAGGTCGGCGGCCAGAAGCCCGTCGCCGGTCCCCACGTCGAGTACTGATCGGGCGTTCGCGGGAACCGCATCGAGGATCACCTGGTGATAGTGGATGTTGTGGTTCCACCTTCGGCGGCCCGGCTCGGTACGCGACACGTCTCGACGCTAGCAATCACTGACCCGGCAACGATGAATTGCGCGGCTCGGCCGAGTCAGTACCGGCATCACATCCACAACAACGTCCGGAGGACCGCGATGCCGTTGGCACTGTATTTCGAGAAGCACGGCGACTCCGGTGGGCCACGGCCACCGCTCGTCCTGGTCCACGGTGGCGCGGGCTCGATAGCGACCAACTGGGAGTACATGATGCCCGCACTGGCCGCCGACCGCCTCGTCATCGGCGTCGAGCTCCAGGGTCATGGCCACACCCCGCATGCCGATCGCCCCTACACCTTCGAGAATTCCGCCGACGACATCGCGGTACTCGTCGGTGACCTCGGCATCCCGCGGGTCGACATCCTGGGTTTCAGCAATGGTGGGCCGACCGTGCTGCGGTTCGCCCAGCGACACCCAGCACTGACGCGGCGATGCGTCATCGCGTCGGGATTCATGCGGCGCGACGGAATGATCCCCGGATTCTGGGACAACTTCGACGCCCCGACTGCCGATTCGATGCCTGATTCACTCGCCGACGCCTATCGGGCGATCAATCCCGATCCCGCCGATCTCCAACGAATGTTCGACCTCGACGTCGCGGTGATGCGCGAGTTCCGGGACTGGACGGACGCGGAGCTGGCGGTACTCGACGCACCGATTCTGTTCGTTAGTGGCGACCACGACATCGTCCTTCCCGAGCACACCGTGTGGATGGCGTCGGCAGTGGCCCGCGGCCGTGCGCTGATCCTGCCTGCAGCGCACGGCGACTTTCTCGGATCGGTGGAGGCCGGAGAACCGGACGCCGTACTCACGCGCGCGTGTGTCGACCTGATCCGACGCCTTCTCGACGAGGAGTCAGTCGAAACCGCTCGCGTCGGATGAGCGAGTCCGAATTCCCGACACCTGTCGGGTGACGCACACCACAACGCGGACGAGACTGGCGTCACCGATCGACCGCAAGGAAAGGTGACGTCATGGCCGACCTCAAGAATCTGGACCCGGAACTCGCAGCAGCGGTGACCATGCTCCCCCAGCTGGGCTTCGACGATCTCGAGGGCGCCCGAACGGGCTTCAACGCCCTGGTGCAGACCATGCTGGACGGTCTCGACCGAACCGGCGTCGAGTTGAAGCTGCTGTCCGCACCCGGCCTCGACGGCGACCCGGAGGTGCCGATCCGGTTCTTCACTCCGGCCGGCGCCGCCGGAGCCCTGCCGACACTGGTGTGGATTCATGGTGGCGGTTTCGCCGTGGGGACCGCCGAGTCCAGCGATCCACTGTGCGTGGCGATCGCTCGCGAGTTGGGCATCGCCGTGGCCAATGTCGAGTACCGCCTCGCCCCCGAGACGCCCTTCCCCGGGCCCGTCAACGACTGCTATGCGGCCCTCGCCCATGTGCACGCCCACGCCGCGGAACTGGGCGTCGACCCGTCGCTGATCGCGGTCGGAGGCCAGAGCGCCGGCGGTGGACTCGCGGCAGGCACCGTTCTGATGGCCCGCGACCGGGGCGAGGTACCGGTGGTGTTTCAGCTGCTCGACATCCCCGAACTCGACGATCGATTGGCCACGACCTCGATGACCGAGTTCACCGACACCCCGATGTGGCATCGCCCGAACGCGATTCTGTCGTGGCAGTACTACCTCGGTCCCGACTACACGGGCCCGTCCGATGCGTCGGTGTCGAGCTACGCCGCGCCGTCACGCGCCACCGACCTGTCGGGCCTGCCGCGCACCTACGTCTCCACGATGGAACTCGATCCTCTTCGAGACGAGGGCATCGCCTACGCCGTCGCGCTGCTGCACGCCGGGGTCAGCGTCGAATTGCATTCGTTCCCCGGGACATTCCACGGCTCGTCGCTCATCGACGCCGCCGAGGTCAGCCGCCGTCAGACCGCAGAGCTGATGGGCGCGCTGGCACGAGCCTTGCGGGTGAGTTCACCGGTCTCGTAGCGTGGTTGTGTGCAAGGTCTGATGTACCGCCTCGCCGAGCTCGACGCCGACTCGGCGGGGATGGTACGGATCATCGACTACTTCGACGCACTCCTGCGTCACGGCGCCGACGTCACCGAACTCCTGCGCGCCAGTGCGGTGCTCGCCGATTGCGTCGTCGGTATCAGGGCCAATGGACTCGTCACCCGGCGATGCACACCGCGGGGCGAATGGCGGCGTCCGTTGGAGGCGTCGGCGGCAACAACCTCCCGCGACATCGTGCTCGACGACCACTGCATCGGGACGGTGTGGATCGAACGTCCGGGTACCGCCCTACCGCTCGATGAGATGCTCGTCGACCGCTTGGCGCTGACGGCAGCGGCGATCATCCGGCCACACCGCGCGCAGTCCGACCTCGAGCAGTCCGCCGCTTTGCTGAACGCCGACGGGGCCGCCACCGCGCTCGATGCGTGCAGTGCGCTCGACGTCGACCCGACCCTTCGTGCGCGCGTCGTGAGCCTGGCCGATCCGACCGATCAGTCCGGCCATGTCGCGCACGTGGCCCAGCGACTCGCCCGGCAACTCTCACCCGGGCGGCTGACCGCCGTCGCCACCGATCGCGATCATCTCGTGGTCGTCACCGACCTCGACGAGACCGTGGCGGCTCTGTCGGCCGACCCCGCGGCGCGGACCGTTGCATGCGGGGCATCGCTGGAATCCGACGTCGCCACCCTCCATCGCTGGGTCGGCACTGCCCGGCTGGCGCAAAAGCACTGCGGCACAACGAATATGGTGTTCTGCGCCGACGAAATCGGCGCCCTGAACCTGTTGCTGACCGTCGCTCCGGAATCGCTGTCGGCCATTCCGGACGTCGCGCGGTGCGACTACGTGCGCCAGAGCAAGAACGGCGCGGACCTGTTGGACACGCTGCGTGTCTACCTCCAGGTCGGCACGCTCAGAGACACCGCAGAGCAGATGCACATGCACCACAGCAGCATCGCGACACGCCTGAAATCACTGTCCGCCGCCGTGCACTTCGACGTCACCGCAATCGAGAACCGTGCTCGGGCAACGGCGATGCTGCTCGTGGACGACCTACGCCGCGACGCCGAGCCGCCGACCCCCTGAGTACCACATCCGACACGCCCCGGGATCCGCCCAGGTTCTCAGACCCAGCGCCGAATCTCGTCAGATCACTCCGAGCGCCAGCATCGCATCGGCGACGTGGGTGAAGCCGGCGATGTTGGCGCCGAGGACGTAATCCCCCGGAACCCCGTATTCGTCGGCTGTCCGCACACACGTCTGGTGGATGCCGCTCATGATCTCCGACAACCTGCTTTCGGTGTATTCGAAACTCCAGGAGTCCCGAGACGCGTTCTGCTGCATCTCCAGAGCACTGGTCGCCACGCCACCGGCGTTGGCGGCCTTTCCGGGGGCAAACATCACACCGGCCTTGGAGAGGGCTTTGATCGCCTCCGGGGTGGCCGGCATGTTGGCGCCTTCGGCGACGACCCGGCATCCGTTGCCGATCAAGGACTCCGCGTCGGTGGCGTCGAGTTCGTTCTGTGTCGCGCAGGGCATCGCGA
Organism: Gordonia sp. i37; assembly: GCF_002043085.1. Lineage (NCBI taxonomy): Bacteria > Bacillati > Actinomycetota > Actinomycetes > Mycobacteriales > Gordoniaceae > Gordonia > Gordonia sp. i37. The sequence continues at coordinate 9,286 of NZ_MVPX01000243.1, forward strand.
TGTCGGTGGGCACCTCCCAGATGGACCGCCCGGCGACGAAATGTGCTGTTACGCCCCGTGTCCGAGCGTAGTCGGCAATTCGCGCCCGGCGCACGTTCTTGACCTCGCGGAGGAGTTCGAGATCGATGCCGGCCTCGTCCACCACGTAACCACCGGAATCCGAGCACGCCACCACACGTCCGCCGAGTTGGTGCACCTTTTCGATCGCGTATTGGGCGACGTTGCCCGATCCCGACACGACGATCCGACGGCCCTCGAGATCCTCTCCGCGCGCGGCGAGCATCTCCCGAACGAAGAACACCACGCCGTAACCGGTGGACTCGGGACGAACCTGCGAGCCACCCCACGTCAGTCCCTTGCCGGTGAGCACCCCGGATTCGTATCGGTTGGTGATGCGCTTGTATTGCCCGAAGAGATAACCGATCTCGCGGCCGCCGACCCCGATGTCGCCGGCCGGGACATCGGTGTACTCACCGATGTGGCGATACAGCTCGGTCATGAAGGACTGGCAGAAGCGCATCACCTCTCCGTCCGACCGGCCCTTCGGATCGAAGTCGGCGCCACCCTTGCCCCCGCCGATGGGCAGCCCTGTCAACGCGTTCTTGAAGATCTGCTCGAACCCGAGGAACTTCACCACCCCGAGATAGACACTCGGATGGAATCGCAACCCGCCCTTGAACGGTCCGAGAGCGGAGTTGAACTCGACGCGGAAACCGCGATTGATCCGCACGCGTCCGGCGTCGTCGACCCACGGCACGCGAAAGATGATCTGGCGTTCGGGCTCGCACAGTCGCTCGATGATCCCGGCGTCGGCGTAGTGGGGATGCGCGGCCAGTACCGGTCCGAGGCTGTCGAACACCTCGCGGACCGCTTGATGGAACTCGGCTTCGCCGGGATTTCGCGCGACGACCTCGTCGTAGAGGTCCTGCACCTTCTCCTCGAGCCTTGCCATCTCTGCCACCTTCCGCCGACGCGTCGAACCACGACGATCCGGGGACACCGGACGTCTCGCGCCGAGCCTATCGGTAGACAGATATAGCGCCCATTTCGGGCACGATCGACTCGACCTTCCCTCACACGAGGGTGGCGAGATTCTCGATCGACTTCTTCACATCGGACTCGACGATCTTGGCGACGAACCGGCCGATCGGTCCGCCGAGCACGCCCCCGGCCAACTCGGCATTCAGCGCGAACCGCGAACCGTCGGCGCTGCCGGAGACGGTCATCGTCAAGGTGATCCGCACCCCGCCGCGCCCGTGACCCCGCAAAGCGATGACACGCGGTGCATCGTAATCGGTCACCTGCCAGTGAATGATGTTGCGAAATCCCTTGACCCGGATCACCGACGACACCTCGGTGCCTTCGCCGATGTCGGTGGGTACGTCACTGCGCCAACCCCCGAAGATCGTCATCCACTCAGGAAATCGGGAGAGGTCCGAGGCCAGGTCCCATGCGGCCTGCGGGGCCAGATCCGAGTCGATCTCCACGTCGACGTCTGCCATGAACACCCTTCGTCGTCACATCAACTCCGAGGCGACCATACCCACCGGGACGAGCAGGCAAACATCGACGCGACTCATCGAGGACACCCCGACACCGGACAAGCCGGACACGTAGCCTGGTGCGATGGCATTGCTCCTCGGCCCGATCCTGCGGCATGTCGACGCAACGACGGCGTCGGTGTGGATGCAGACCGATCGTCCCGCCGAGGTCGAGGTCCTGGGTTGCCGCGCATCGACCTTCGAGGTCGCGGGCTTTCATTACGCGCTCGTCCGCGTGACCGGCCTGACCCCCGACGCCACCGTCGCCTACGAGGTCACCCAGGACGGCGCCACGGTGTGGCCCGACCCCGGATCGGCGTTTCCGCCCAGCGTCATTCGGACCCGCGGCCCCAACACGGCTGATCGGCTCCGGGTGATCTTCGGATCCTGCCGCTATCCGCGGACCGGTGTCGCCGACCTCGACGACAAACTCGGTGTCGACGCCCTCGACGCCTATGCCACCGCGATGGCCACCCGGCCCACCCCGGAGTGGCCCGACGTGCTGATCCTCCTCGGCGACCAGGTCTATGCCGACGAACTGACCCCACAGGCACGCGCGCACCTCGCGGGCCGGCGTCAGGGATCGGTGCGCAACAAACGACCCGCAGACGAGGTGGTCAGCTACTCCGAATACGAGGGCCTGTACCGGCACACCTGGGGCGACCCGTAGATCCGTTGGATTCTCTCGACCGTACCCACCGCGATGATCTTCGACGATCACGACATCCGCGACGACTGGAACACCTCGGCCACGTGGCGGGCGCAGATGAACGAGCTTCCGTGGTGGCGCGATCGCATCCGTTCGGGCCTCGCCGCGTACTGGGTGTACCAGCATCTGGGTAACCTCTCCCCCACCGAACTCGACGCCGACCCGGACTGCCGGCGAATCGTCAACTCCGACACCGATATCTGGCCGCTGCTCGTCGATCTCGCCGACCGCGCCGACGCCGACACCGCCGAGGACAAGGGCCTGCGCTTCAGCTATCGCTGGGATCTCGGTCGCAACCGCCTGATCATGATCGATTCACGTAACGGCTGAGTTCTGACCGGCGACACCCGAAAGATGCTCAGCGACAGAGAATTCGCATGGCTCTCCGATCAAGCCACCGACGACATCTGCAAGATCGACCACCTCATCCTGGGATCGTCGCTGCCGTGGTTGCTGCCACCGGCGGTAGCCGATCTGCAGTCCATCGACGAGGCGCTCGCCGCCCGGCCGGGACTTCGGGGTCGGCTCGGCGAAAAGATCCGGCAGGCCGCCGATTTCGAGCACTGGCCGGCGTTCTTCGGGTCCTTCGTCACCCTCAGCGCCCTGATCACCGGACTTGCTCGCGACAGACGACTGGCATCGATCACGGTGCTCTCCGGCGATGTGCACCACAGCTACGCCGCGCGCGCCGAGGTGCCGGTCGCCGACAACTGCACCGCCGAGGCGACGCCGGTGTATCAGCTCGTGTGCTCACCGGTCCACAATCATGTTCCGGCATACGTGCGTCCGGTGTTCCGGTTCGGTTGGTCGCGCGGGTTCGCACGCGTCACCCGCACCTGGGCGCGACGACTAGGAGTGCCCGAGCCGCCGCTGCGTTGGAGCGACGAATGCGGTCCGTTGTTCGGTAATACGATCGCGACCCTGACCACCGGTGGCCGGACCGCGACCGTCACCTTCTCCCAACCCGATGGCGACGGAACGCTTTCCGACGTCGCCGTCCTGCGCCTGACCGACTGAACGCCCGACCGACCCGGACAGACGCTCCACCCGAGGCCGTCCGGCCCTGCGCACGTGCGTCAGCCCCCGATCGCACTCCACGGGGCATAGGCCCAACCCACCAGGTGCCACGAGCCGAGATTGGCGCTCGGCAGGATCTGGATGTCGGTGCCGTCACCCCAGCCGGGGGCGAATCCCTGCACGCCACCACTGAGGTAGTGCCCGTCGCCCATGGAGATGTCGACGTGGCCGCCGTCGGAACCCTCGGAGAAGACCAGAGCCCCGGGTGGGGCGGGCAGCGTGCTGTGGCCCTGCCCGCGAGCGGCCAGCTGATCGTAGAAGGCGATCGCCCCGTTGTGCGGGATGGCGTTGGCGGTGGTTTGTCCGTAGGCGGCGTCGACGAAGTCCTCGCACCCGTATTCGCCGAAATCATCGGTGTGCAGCATCGTCGACCCCCGGGCGATCGCGATGCCGCCGTTGCCGACGTCGACGGCCTGGGACACCACCCCGGCAGGCGTGACGGCGGCGGCGGTACCTGCCGCCAGACAGGTGAGCGCAGCGACGGATCCGACGGTGATCAGTAAACGCTTCATGACTTCCTCGATGTGGATGATCAATCCACATCGACGCTGCCACAACAATTGTCGAATTCAGGGTGCTGACAAGACACCCACAGCTCACCCGTAGATCACCCAAGGCGAGTGAAACGGACGACACGGCCCCGCCGTCACCGTGATCGGTGAGGGCGGGGCCGCGGCCTCGAACGGGATGGGCGCTCAGAAGGTCGCCATGCGGTCTCCTGCACCCGCCCAGACGGGGTTGCTCTCGATGGCGGCGATGATGCGCGGACGCAGTTCCGCGGCGTCGATCACCGCGTCGACCGAACCGACCTCGACGGCACGTCGGATGCTGTGCACCGAGTCGAACTCGGCCGCGAGCTCGCTGATCTTCTCCGCACGCACCGACTGACGGATGTCGGCGAGCTCGGCGTTGATCGCGGGACGGTCGGCACCCGAGGCCTGTGCGAGGCGGGCCTCGACCTCACGAACCCGCGGGTCGGCGGCCGTGCGCTTGCCTACCTCACCGGCGAACACGACCGCGGCCGCGGGCGCACCACCGAGCACCGACGCGAACGACCCGTCGATCGCGAGCACGGTCATGTTGGGGTTCAACGCCTTCGAGAACACCACGAACGCGCCGCCGTGGTAGCGCGAGATGACGCAGAAGACGATCGGTCCACGGAAGTTGACGATCGCCCGACCGATCTCGGCGCCGTATTCCAACTGCAGTTTGCGCATCGATTCCGGCGATCCGTCGAAGCCGGAGAGGTTGGCCAACACCACCAGCGGACGGTTGCCGCTGGCCACGTTGATCGCTCGCGCCGCCTTCTTCGACGACTGCGGGAACAACGTGCCTGCGGTGTAGGTGTCGGGCCCATCGGTCGGCTTGTAGCCGCGGCGCTGCACCTCGCGGGACTCGATACCCAACAGACACACCGGGATTCCGCCGAGATGGACGTCGCAGACCACGGCGGTCTCGGCGTCGGCCATCCCCGCCCACCGCTCGAGGACGGCGTGGTCCTGGTCGGCGACGGCCCGCATCACGGTCCGAATGTCGAAGGGCTTCTTGCGATCCGGGTTGTGCGCGGGCGAGAAGATCTGCCCGACCGTGGTGAAGTCGCTGCCGGACAACACATGTGGGTAATCGGAGATGTCGCGGGCGACCGGATCTGAGGATTCGGCACGCCGCGGCGTCTGCTCGCCGGGAACGATGTAGGTGTGATCGTAGTGCGACATCAGCACATCGCGCGCCGAGACGAGATTGGGCGCCCAGTACTGGGCCTGGCCGTTGGGGCCCATCACCCGGTCGTAACCGCCGATACCGAAGTTGTCCTCCGCCGACACGCCGCCGGAGAAGTCCAGGGACTGCTTGCCGGTCAACACCATCGCCGAATCCGGGGTCATCACCAGGATGCCCTTGGTGTGCATCAGCATCGTCGACTCGGCATTCCAGTACGGCTGCGCACCGACGTTGATGCCGGCGACCACGATGTTGATCTCGCCGCCCGCCTGGGTGAACTCGACCACCCGTTTGAGCGCACGAGCGACCCAGTCCATGTTCTCGGTACCGGAGTCCATCGAGATCCGGGCACCCGAGGACAACGCGTACCACTCGAGCGGCACCTGCATAGACTCGGCGAGGTCGAGGGCCGCGATGACCCGGGCGCACTCCGGTTCGGAGAGGGCACCGAGCGACTTCGTCGGATCACCGAGCAGCACCACCCGGGTCACACCCTGCGGGTACTTGTCGGTGGGCGTGGTGATCACGCCGGCGACGATCGCCGCGGAGTTGCGGCCCTTGGGCCGGTCCACCGGCACCAGTCGTTGCTCGTCGTCGAGGTCGTACTCGTCGAAGGACCCGAGTAATCCCACCAGCTCGTAGGGGTAGACGGTGTTGCGACGCGCGGCGCGCAACACCTTCTGCCGGAACGCGTCGACCGGTTCGATCGGCTCGTCGGACGGCTCACCGACGATCACGTCGAAGCCGCCTGCGGCGTTCACCGCGAACCGGACAGCGACCTTCGTCAGCTCGCCGGTCTCGCGATCACGCTGGCGCGCGATCAGCAGGACCTCTTCGAGTCCCACCCCGGCGGCAGTGCCGCGGATGTGGTCGGCGATGGTCTGCAGGTTGTCGCGGGCACCGTCGATCGGCGGCCAGACGTACATGACAATGCGGTTGGTGGTCGAGGTCAGGTTGGACCGGCGTTGCGCACGGCGGATCGAGTCGACGCACGACGAGAGGATGCTCTCGGCACGGGGCAGCGTCAGCAGTTTGCCGTCGGTCTCGCGCAACGCGGTGAGATCGCGGACCTGGGCGAAGGCGATGAGCCGCTCGTCGGACGGATTCTCTTTGGCCACACAGTGGAACAAGTAGACCTCTTCGTCGTCCGCCGACGGCAGACGCGTGAGGTCGAACTTGCGCAGCCGCTCCATCTGCATTCGCTGGGCGATGTACGGGTGCAGCCCGCGGATGAGACGCTCCTCGGCCATGCCCGTCGACGACGGCCGGAACGTGAAGTGGTGATGCATGAGCGCCTCGTTGCTGCCGGCCACCGCGATGGTCAGCCGGTGCACCTGCTGCGGCAGTGACGCCGCGGAGATGCGCTCGTGCAACGCATCGGCCATGGCGTCGAAATCGCTGGGCTGCTCCTCCCACGAGAGGTAGACGTCGGCGTCGACCGAGGCCACCCCGCGCGCCATCGCGGCGAGACCACCGAGCACCGTGTCGAGTTCGTCGAACCGGACCGCGGCCGAGACGAGGCTCAGGCCGTTGCGCTCGGCGATGACGAAGCTCGCACCACCGAACTCCTGCACACGGACGTCGCGCAGTCCCTTGTTGCCGTAGTAGCGGCGGGTCAACACCTCGAGCATGACCGTGTTGTCGGCGATCCCGCGCACCATCCGCTGGCCGAGCAGACGGACCAGCGGCTCGGTGGAGCGGACCATGTCGGCGATGTGCTCGTCACGGTCGGCGGCGTCGGGATTGGCGTCGAGGTAGCGCAGGTGTTCGCGCAGCTCGCCATACACCCGGGCCCGGTTACGGCGCAGCAGTGGCTGGCCGTACCAGGAGTAGACGACGCCACGGGCGAGGTCGGCGATCGCCGGGAACCGCAGCTGCGTCGCGGAGACGAGCTTGTCGAGGGCAACCCCGACACGGTCCTGCAGTTCCTCGCGCGGGGTGGGCTCGCCGAGCCACTCGCGCAGCAGGGTCGAAACCGAGGTGACCGAGTCCGACGGATTCTGCAGGGCCAGGAACACGCGGAAGACCGCGGCCTCGAGTTCGGAGGTCCGGTCGAGATCGGTGACCCCGTAGTGCGCGAGAGCCCGGCTCAGCTGATCGTGGAACGACTGCGGGAGCCCGTCGCGTTCGACGTCGAGGCTCTGCAGGTAGGTGTGGAAGTTCTCCCGCGCGCTGTGGACGTGCTCGACGCCCATCTGGTCCTCGGAAGGACGATTCTGGCTCAGCTCTGCGAGATCGGCGAACACGGTGATCAGTTCGAGTTCGTCGGACAACGGCCGGCGACCGGACTCGATGACCGCGTGCCGGACCGCCAGATAGTCGTCGAGCAGCCGCGTCCGATCGTGCGGATCGACGTCGTAGCCGAGTAGTTGGCTGCGCAGGTCTTCGAGGGTGCGGGTCGAGCGTTCGTGCGGCTCGATGTCGGTGGGCATCGACGGCAACTCGAGTTCGACGCCCTCGGTGGCCTCCTCGGCCGCATCCGCGTCATCGTCGTCGGCGAGGGGTTCCAGGCGCATCAACGCCGCGCCGGTCTCGACCTGGGTGCCGACGGAGACCACGCACTCCTTGAGTCGTGATCGGACCGGCGCCCGCAGCACCGTCTCCATCTTCATGCTCTCGAGCACCAGCACCGGGGCGCCGGCCTCGACCTCGTCACCGACCTCCAGCGGCGTCGCGACGACCAGCGCGGGAGCGGGCGAACGCACCACGCCGCCCTCGTCGCGGCTGACGCGGTGGGTCACGCCGTCGACGTCGACGAGGTGCACCGGGCCGTGGGTGTCGGTGATCAGGCGGTAACGAACGTGATTGATGACCAACTGAGCGGCGTGCTCGTCGAACCGTTCCAGGTCGACGTCGGCGCTGTAGGTCTGGTCGCCGGATTCGATGCCGACGCGGAAGCGGTGCGCACCGATCCGCGCCACACGCACCCGGTAGGTCGCCCCGCGCAGTTTCAGATCCAGCGGACGGCCACTGTCGTGCTGCACCTGCGGGCGACCGCCCGAGGCCGTCGACAACAGACGCTGCCGCTCGACGAGTTCCTCTTCCTCGTAGGCGTCGATCGCGGCAGCGGCCAGCGCGATCGCCGAGTGCCGATGGGCGACGAGGCCGCCCTCGGCACGAACGCGGTCGATCCAGCCGGTGTCGGCGCTGCCGTCGATCACCTCGGGCTGATTCAGCAGTTCGAGGACGAAGCTCTTGTTGGTGGCGCCGCCCTCGATGATGACGCGGGTCTCGGTCATCGCCCGGCGCAGACGACCGAGGGCTTCATCGCGGTCGCGGCCGTAGGCGATGATCTTCGCGATCATCGAGTCGAAGTCGGCGGGGATGGTGTCGCCGGCGCTGACACCGGTGTCGACGCGGATGCCCGGGCCCGCGGGCAATTCGAGACGCGCGATCCGACCCGGCGCGGGCGCGAAGTCGCGGTCGGGATCCTCGGCGTTGAGCCGCGCCTCGATCGCGTGACCGCGCTCGGCGGGCGGCTCGCCTTCGAGCTTGTTGCCGGAGGCGACGTGCAATTGCGCCCGGACGAGATCGAAGCCGGTCGTGGTCTCGGTGATCGGGTGCTCGACCTGCAGTCGGGTGTTGACCTCGAGGAAGGCGAACAGCTTCTCGCCGGGGTGATAGAGGAATTCCACGGTCGCCGCACCGCAGTAGCCGACGGCGACGGCGAGTCGTTCGGCCGACGCCTTGAGGTCGGCGACCTGCTCGGGCGACAGGACCGGCGACGCGGACTCCTCGATGATCTTCTGATTGCGGCGCTGCACCGAGCAGTCACGCACACCGAGAGCCCACGCGGTGCCCTGACCGTCGGCGATCACCTGGACCTCGACGTGACGAGCGCCGGTCACCAACCGTTCGAGGAAGACGACACCACTACCGAAGGCGCGTGCGGCTTCGTCGCGGGTGCGGGCGTACGCCTCGCGCAGGTCGTCGTCGTTGGTGATGACGCGGATACCGCGACCACCGCCGCCGGCGGTCGCCTTGAGCATGAGCGGATAGCCGATGTCGGCTGCCGCGGTGACCGCCTCCTCGACGCTGTCGACCGCACCGCGGCTCCACGGGGCGACGGGTACACCGACCTCTTCGGCGATGAGCTTGGCGCCGATCTTGTCGCCGAGTTTGCGCATGGCCTCGGCCGACGGGCCGATGAAGGTGATGCCGATGCGGTCGCACAGTTCGGCGAACAACGGGTCCTCGGCCACGAACCCCCAGCCGACCCACGCCGCGTCGGCGCCGGTCTCGAGCAGTGCACGCTCGAGCACCTTGAGGTTCAGGTACGGCCGCTCGGCCGCCAGGCCGAGGTCGTAGGCGATGTCGGCCTCACGGACGAAGGTCGCGTTGCGATCCACATCGGTGTGCAGTGCGACGACCTCTATCGACTGTCCTGTTTCTGCGCACAGGCCCCGAACGGCGTGAATGAGACGGACGGCCGACTCACCCCGGTTCACGATGGCAATGCGAGTGAACATCACCGACTCCTCATCTTTTGTCATACCCAACGATTGTCCGCGCGCGGGGCGCGGATGCGGCCACGATCGTCCCCACCCGAATCGCGCGGGGTGGATCCGGCGGGCGCTGTGAACGCGCCGACAACCGATCGGGGACGATTCTTACGAATGATTTCGCTACGCGCGAGTACGTACCCGACACACCGAGAAGATCACACCGATCCGCGGGCGTCGGATCCACGGATTCGCGAGCGTGTAACTGCGACAACGGATATTGATTTACCCGTCGGTAGGCACCGTCTCGATGCAGTGAGCTCACGCCGTCGATCGTCACCTGGTGTGGTCCACCTCGATCCTCACAGTCACCTCGTCGGCGACCTTGAGCGCACCCATCATCAGGGCGTACGGCTTGATCCCGAACTCGGTCTGCACCAGCGGCGTCTCGGTGGTGATGTGCCACCGACCCGAGGCGTCGGTGACCGTGAGCTCCAGCGGGTGACTACGGCTGCGGCCGAGGATGCACACCGCACCCTCCACGCGATAACCGTTGTCGGACTTGATGATCGAGCTGGATTCGTATTCGATCTCACGAAACTTGCCCGCCTTGAGTGATTTCAGGGCATTGGACCTCGCCACCGCACGCTCCGGACCGGACATCGGCGTGACCCCACCCTCGCCGGAACGGACCTGCAACGAATCGACGACGATCCTCGCGGTCAGCGATTCCGGCTCGGAACCGGCCCACCGCACCTGCGCGCTCCATTCGGTCATCTCGATCGTCAGTCGGTGGCCGGTGCGCGCGGCCGGACCGGTCACGTCGGTACGAACCGTCACCGTCCCGTCGGCGGCGGACAGCTCCCACGTCGTCGAAACCATGACCGCGACTCTAGTCGGCATTGCTGCCATCGACGGCGACCTGAGGAAGATGCCCGGGCACGGCGCGGACTCACCGCTGCACCGACAGGAGACGCGGCACCACCCGCACACAGGCCACCATCCCGACGACCTCGACGAGCGTCTGGGTGACCACAACGACCGCGGCGGCCTCGAATCCCGCGGGGAGGGCCAACGCCAACGGAAGGACCACCAGCGAGTTGCGCGTCACTCCGCTGAACATCACCGCCCGGCCGGCCGGAACGTCGAGACGCGCCCACCGGGCGATGACGAGCCCGATCCACGGCATCACCACGAGAAAGGCCACGTAGAACGGAACCGCGGCGAGCACCGAGCCCGCCGCGTCGCCGACCATCGGGAGCTGCGAGGCGACGACCACGGCGAGCGCGAGCATCATCAATGGGACCATCGTCGTCGACACTGCCGTCGAAAAGCGTTGCCCCCGAGAATGTCCCGACGACCACCATTGCGTCGCCCAGGCTAGCCCGAGCGGTATCACGATCAACACGACAAACGCCTCGAGGAACGGCTCCACGTCGACCACCGCAGCGAGGTCGGCACCCAGGAATGCCATCAACAACAGTGGCAGCGTCACCATCTGCACGATGAGCAGCAGGGGCGTCGACACCAGGAGTCTGCGTCGGTCGCCGCCCGCCAGGCCGGTGAAGACGATGACGTAATCAATGCACGGACACAGGAGCACCAGCAGCATTCCGATGCGGATCGCCTCGTTGCCCGGCAGAAACGAATACATCGCACCCACGACGAGCGGGACAGCGACGAAATTGACGACGAGCACCGCACCGAGAAATCGGAGATCACGCAGTGCTGTGATCACCCCGCTCGCGGGAACCTGCAGAAAGGTGACGTAGAGCAGGGCCGCCAGTGCAGGGGTGACCAGGTGGGTGAGCCCAGGAGCGAGGCCGGGCGCACCGACGCCGATCACTCCCCCGACGATCAACGCGAGGAGATACAGCGGAACCTGACGGTCTTCCATCACAACCAGGGTTCCATCACAAGCGTCGCGGTGTTACGCGAGATCGCGCGATCCGCGGTCACCGAGATGCAGATGCTCGATGTGATAGACGGCCTCGTCGAGGAGTGCGGCGACATGGGAGTCATAGAGGCTGTAGACCACGCTGCGGCCCTGACGCTCACCCACCACGAGTCCCAGCGCGCGGAGCAGGCGCAGCTGATGCGACACGGCGGGCTGTTCCATGTTGACCGCTTCGGCGAGTTCGGTCACCGCACAGGGCCCCTTGCGCAGCCGCGTCAAGATCATCAGCCGATTCGGGGATGCCAAGGCCTGCAACGTCTCGGCGACCGTTGCCGCCGCAGCGGCGTCGAGTTCGGCCGCAGGGGTCGATCGCCCCTGGACTCCGTGTCCCATGGGCGACATTCAACCATGGGCGCATTACATGTACATATCTACATGTGTATTCTTCTGCATATGAAGATGGTGACGTCGCGTTCGATGAGCACGGTTCGACCGGGCCGCTCCTGGCACGCGATCGCGTTGTCGGTGCCGTCGGTGCGGTGGGCACTGATCGCGGTCGTACTGGGCGCTGCGGGCGCCCTCCTCGATGTATGCGGTGGTCCCGGATGGGCGGCTGCCCTCGCTTACCTCGGCTGTTATCTCAGCGGCGGGTGGCAACCGACCCTCGACGGGCTGCGGGCCCTGCGTGCCCGCACTCTCGACGTCGACCTGCTGATGATCGTCGCGGCGATCGGCGCGGCCGCGATCGGGCAGGTCTTCGACGGAGCGTTGTTGATCGTCATCTTCGCGACGTCGGGTGCACTCGAGGATCTGGCCACACGGCGCACCGAGGAGTCGATCCGCGGCCTGCTCGACCTGGCGCCCGATCAGGCCACTCTGGTCGCCGACGACGGCATGGTCGAGACCGTTGCGGCGTCGGCACTCGTACCCGGCGACGTCGTCGCGATCCGGCCCGGCGAACGACTACCCGCCGACGGCATCGTCATCGACGGCGCCAGCGATGTCGACCAGGCGTCGATCACCGGCGAGCCACTACCCGCACCGAAGGCATTGGGCGACAAAGTCTTCGCCGGCACATTGAACGGCACGGGAGCCCTGCGCGTGCGGGTCGACACCGCAGCCGGCGAGACGGTGGTCGCCCGCATCGTGGGCATGGTCGACGAGGCGTCGGCGACCAAGGCGTCCACCCAACTGTTCATCGAGAAGGTCGAGCGGGTGTATTCGGTCGTGGTCGTCTGCGCCACATTCGTGGTGTTCGCGGTACCGATGGCGCTCGGCGAGGACCTGCGAACCAGCCTGTTGCGCGCCATGACGTTCATGATCGTGGCATCGCCGTGCGCGGTGGTCCTCGCGACGATGCCACCACTGCTGGCCGCGATCGCCACCGCGAGCCGACACGGAGTACTGGTGAAATCGGCTGTTGCCCTGGAGAAGTCGTCTCGGATCACCCGCGTTGCCCTGGACAAGACCGGCACTCTGACCACCGGCGCGCCCACGGTCACCGCCATCATCGAACTCGACAACCCGAATCGATGGCACCGCAACGAGGTACTGGGAATCGCGGCCGCGGCCGAACAACACAGCGAGCACCCGGTGGGCCGCGCCATCCTCGCCACGGCCATCGACGCCGGCTGGACCCCGCAACCGGTCAGTCGGTTCGCCGCGATTCCGGGTCACGGGGTTCGGGCGCGCGTCGCCGATCACGATGTGGAGGTCGTCAACGCCACCGCACCGGCCATCGATGCCGGTATCCGTGCTCGTGCCGCGACCACCACGGCAACCACGGTCGTGGTGCACGTCGACGATGCAGCGGCGGGCGTGATCGAACTGCGCGATCAACCACGCGCAGAGGCGAGAGCGGCAGTGGCGTCCCTCCGTGCGGCGACGGGTACGTCCCCGATCCTGCTCACGGGCGACAATGACGCTGCAGCAACAGATCTCGCACATCGGGTGGGAATCGTGGACGTCCGGGCGGGGCTGCTCCCCGAGGACAAGGTGGCCGCGGTCGGCGAGCTTCGGGTGGGTGGGCACCGGGTGGCCGTGGTGGGCGACGGCGTCAACGATGCACCGGCACTGGCCACCGCCGATGTCGGTATCGCGATGGGTGGGATCGGCTCGGAGGTCACCCTCGACACCGCCGACATCGTCATCGTCGGTGACGACCTGACCGCCGTGCCCGCGATCCTGCGCCTGGCCGCTCGAGCCCGCCGGATCGTCATCGCCAATCTGGTGATCGCGGCGACCGTCATCGCGCTCCTCGTCACATGGGACATCGTCGGGACCTTGCCCCTGCCGCTGGGTGTTGCCGGCCACGAGGGATCGACGATTCTGGTGGCGCTCAACGGTCTACGCCTGCTCTCGCGTCGCGCGTGGCCGGCCGACACCGGCGGCGGGTCAGCGTAACTTGGCCCCGTACACCCGGGTGATGGCCAACTCCATCAGCACCCGCCGATCGGTCACCATCACCTCGCGGTACTCCGCCCAATCCGGATGTTCCCCCGCCCCGCGCCGGTAGTACTCGACGAGGGCGTCGACCTCCGGTCCGTCCGGGTCGGTCCCCGGCCCGGTGAGGGTGGCGGTGCCCTCGGCGGTGGCCCACGTGTACCCGTCGGCACTGGTGAATTCGATGGCGGCGCGGGGATCCCGTCGCAGATTGGCGGTCTTGGCACGCCCCTCGGTCATCGACACATAGATGCGGTCGGCGTCACCGTCGTAGACCACGGTGACAGGCGAGAGTTGGGGAATACCGTTGGCCTTGATGGTCGCGAGGATCCCGATCGAACTCTCTGCGATGAGAGTGCGCGGATCGAAGGCTTCGGTAGCGGTCTCGGTGGTCATGGCTGTGCCAACCATGGACCGCCACGGCGGTATTCCATCGACCGATCGACATCCGAGGATCACAGCGAGCGGTCCACGTAGGGTCATCGTGACCAGACAGCCCAGACACTCGGTCGACATCTTGGGAGGACCAGGCATGACCCCACGCATACTCGGACGCGGCGAGAACACCCCGCTGGCGTCCGATCGGCTCACGGTGGCGGTCGGTGCATCCGCTGGTGGATCGGCGCTCGATGTG
>NZ_MVPX01000244.1:0-4854 GCF_002043085.1 Gordonia sp. i37
CCCCCGCTGGCGTCCGATCGGCTCACGGTGGCGGTCGGTGCATCCGCTGGTGGATCGGCGCTCGATGTGGTGGCGTTCGTCCTCGGCTCCGACCGCCGCGTCCGCAACGACGCCGACTTCGTCTTCTACAACAATCCTCGCAGTCCCGGCGCCGAGGTGACGCTGACCGGCCCGGCCACGCTCGACATCGATCTGACCCGAGTCGCCGATGACGTCGAGCGCATCGCGATCGGCGTTTCCGTCGACGCGCCCGCCACGCTGGGCGGGTCGACCATCGAGACCACGCTCACCGCCGGAGCCGACACCATCGTCGCGCCGGCGCAGGGGCTGCGTTCCGAACGGGCAGCGGTGCTGGTGGAGATCTATCGACGCAATGCCCAGTGGAAGGTCCGCAGCGAATCAGCCGGATGGGACGCCGGTTTCGCGGCGCTGGTGCGCGAGCACGGGGTGACCGTCGACGACGCCCCGCCATCTCAGACCCCGACACCCGACGCCCCGCCAGCCCAGACCCCGGCACCCGCAGTATCCGCAGTATCCGCGCCACCCGCTGCTCCGGCTCCCGCACCCGGCATCCGGATGGTCAAGGGCGAGGAGAAGCTCTCGCTGGAGAAACGTCAGAAACTCAACCTCCGCAAAGAGCAGGTCCATCGGGTGCTGCTCACGAAGGGGGCCGCGGGTGCCACCGCGCGGGTCGTGCTGGTCATCGACAAGACCATGTCGATGCGCAAGCTGTACAAGAAGCAGACCGTGCATCGGGTCGTCGAGCGGATGATCCCGGTCGCGACACAGCTCGATTCCGACGGCAACCTCGAGGCGTACCTGTACGGCTCCGGTTACGCGAAGCTCCCCGACGTCACCGTCGCCGATGCCGAGATCTGGATGGACACCTATATTCATCTCACCGGACGCCACGGTGCGCCGCTGGGCCCGGAGATCGATTACGACCGGCAGATCGGCGGGGTCAACGAGGAACTCCCGATCATGAATGCGATCCTCGACGACGCCGCGGGTGGCGAACCGGTGTTGGTGCTGTTCTTCACCGACGGCGGATTCCACTCCAAGGTGCCCGCGATCCGCACGCTGATCCACACCGCATCGGCGCGGCCGGTGTTCTGGCAGTTCATCGGGTTGGGGCGCAACCGATTCGGCATTCTCACCGAACTGGACACCCTGGCGGGCCGAGTGGTCGACAACGCCGGATTCTTCGCCATCGACGACGTCGACTCGATGAGTGACGCCGACCTGTACGAGCAGTTGCTCTCCGAGTTCCCCGAGTGGCTGCGCGAGGCGGTCCGCCACCGGATCGTCGATCCCCGGTACGCGCCGCGCTGAGCGGGTTGGTGCCTCCGAACGGCTACCATCCGCAGAAGGGCGGGTGATACTGGCACGGTGCCCACACCGATCCCCCACGACACCCGCCCCGACGACGATGTCGACACCGATGGCTTCCACCCCGACCTCGCCCTGGCGGCGCGGCTGCTGCCCCGCACGGTCGTCACCTCGCTGACGATGCGCCCGCTGCAGGTGCTCTCGGGAGCGCTGTCGCGTCATGTGCCCGACGATGTCGAGGTGGCCCACCTCGGCGACGGGGTGAGCGTGCGGCTTCATCGCCCGAACAACCCGCGCGGTACCGGTCACGCGCTGTTGTGGATTCACGGCGGTGGCTATGTCATCGGTACGGCGGCCGAGGACGACGCACTGTGTCGGAAGTTCGCCGACCGGCTCGGAATCCCCATCGCTGCCGTCGACTACCGTTTGGCACCCGCGCACCCCTACCCGGTTCCGGTCCAGGATTGTCATCGCGGCCTCGATTGGCTTGCCGCACAAGATGATGTGGACCCCGAGAAGATTCTCATCGGCGGCGCCAGCGCCGGCGGCGGGCTGACCGCGGCATTGGCGTTGCGGTGCCGGGACATGGCCGGTCGAGACTCCGGCAGCATCACTCCGGTGTTCCAGTTGTTGGTTTATCCGATGCTCGACGATCGGACGACGGCGGGGACCGGCGATCCGAAGGACTATCGCGTGTGGAGCCCGTCGTCGAACCGGCTCGGCTGGGCGTCGTATCTCGGCGGCGCCGACCGCTCGATCGCCGTGCCGGCGCGCCGCGCCGATCTGACCGGATTGCCGCCGGCGTGGATCGGGGTGGGCACCCGTGATCTGTTCTTCGCCGAGGACCTTGCCTACGCCGAACGCCTGAAGGACGCGGGTGTACCCGTCACCGTGGACACCGTCCCCGGCGGTTTTCATGCGTTCGACATGTTCGCACCACGAGCCGCGGTGTCGGAGAGCTTCTTCGACCGTCAGTGCGAAGTGCTCAACGAGGCCATGAGACCCGCCGAGTGAGTTGAGTCGAGCCGACCTCGCCTCACCGCGGATCGTCGAGCTCGGCCAACTCCTGCTCCAGTGCCGCCACGCGTGCGGATGCCGCAGCCGACTCCTCTGCCGCGGAGGCATATTCATGCTCGGCGGCCGTCACGCGTCGGCGCGCGAAACCCAGTTCCTGCTCCACCCGGGCGAGTTCTGTGCGCAACCGATCGGCGTCGGCGGAGAGCGCCTCGGCAGCATCGCGAGCAGCCGCTGCCGCCGTCTGCGCTTCGGTGGCGCCACGCTGAGCGCTCGTGGCGGTTTCGCGCGCTCGTCGTAGCTCTGCGCGGGTGTGCTCGCGAGCCACGGACCGTTCGGCCTCACCATGTCCGGCCCGGCCGTCGCCGGTACCGCGTTGTGCCTCTTCGGCGGTCGTGGTCGCCGGAACCGCCACGATCCCGGCGGGCCCGAATCCGGTGTATTCGGCGGCAGCCACCATGCGGCCACGGCACAGGAGGTTTGCGGTGGACTCGTCGGCCACGGCAGCTCGCAGCGTGGCCACGATCTCGCGGTCGGTCGCGCCGGACACGGTCACGCCCAGATCGGCGGCGAGGTGCGCGACCCGGCGCGCCACGTCGGCGATCACCTGCTGTCGGCGTGCGGACAGGTCACGCATCCGGGCGGCATCGACACGACGCTGCGCATCCCGAAGTGCCGCAGCGAGTTCGGTGATCTCGTCGGCACCATCGGGGTAACGGCGGATCCACTGGTTGAGCAACCACGCCGACTGGGTGGGCCGACGCAGCGCCGCGATCGCCGCGGCGAGATCGCGGTCTCCGGCACCGCGCGCCTGGCGGGCGAGCGCATTGCGCCGACCGGTGAAGTCACCGGGAGGTAGTCCGTACAGTTCGTCGGCGACCTCGTCGAAGTCCAACCCGGACTCGGACGGTGTCATCTCTGCTCCCCGTGTACCCGATTCCCCTGGCCGGGCACCGGAAACCAGGTCAGCCGTCGCTGCGCATAACGCGCGAACCCGATCCGTTGGAGTATCGGCGACGAAGTCTGCTTGGCGTGCACGAGTGCCAGTCGCGCTCCGCACCCCAGCGCGTCACGAAGGCGTGCGGCCACCAGCGCCCGGTAGGCCCCACGGCCACGATATGCCGGCAGGATCGCCGCACCCCAGAATCGTGCGGTCGACCCCGCCAATTCGTATCCACCGGCGCCGACGTGATCACCCACGGGTTTTCCCGGCACAGAACAGGTTGCGCTGGAATTACCTTCGGCGACGAACAGGCGCGTCGTGGGATCCGCGACGTCGAAGTCGGGGTCGGCGAGCACCGGTGGCGCGAAACCCCAGGCACGCTCGGAGATCGAGGCGAACAGCGCGAGGTCCTCGGCCGTCCGCACGCGACCCACCGCGATGTCGGTCGGCACCGGTATGGAGTCCGGCACCGACGCGTCCACCGCGCGTGCGACGACATCGACCACAGCGACGAGGGTTCCGCCGCGGCGCGCTACCTCGTCGTCGTCGAGATCGGCAAAAGTGCCCAATCCCACCGTGATTCGCAAACCGGACGCGCCGTGGACGGAGACGGTTCGCAGCGCGTCGTCGAGTATCCGTCGCGGATCGCCGTCGGGGCCGTGGAACCGCAGCAGGGTGGCGTCGGCGCCGTCCACGTAGAACTCGAAGGCCCCGTCGACGATGTGGCGCGAACCGTCGGGATGCCACGACGAACGCCACGCCACCGACTCCGAGAGCACGGTGCGCGCGATCGGGTCGAGGAGCGTGTCGGCACCTGCGCCCAGCCCGTTCTCGTCGACGTCCACGGCTCCACTCTCTCATGACCGATGGGGCCACGAGAGTGGGCCTGTCGTCACCATCCCGCCCGATTTCGGCCCGTGACCAGCGCCAACAGCCTTGTGCGCGTCTCATTTTGCGAAAGTTCTGAATCATTCCAGAAAAGCGTGCATACTGTGCGTCGTGACCTCATCGTCGGACTTCGCGGGCATGTTGCGCTCCGTGGAACTCCGCGTCACCCGTCCGCGGGTGGCGGTGCTCGAGGCCGTCCATGCGCACCCCCACGCCGACACCGAGTCGATCTTCCAGGCCGCCCGCGCGGACCTGCCGGACGTCTCTCGGCAGGCGGTGTACGACATCCTCGCGGCACTCACCGATGTCGGACTCGTCCGCCGTCTGCAACCGTCGGGCCACCTGGCCCGGTATGAGGCGCGGGTGGGCGACAACCACCACCACACGGTGTGCCGCGGCTGCGGGGCCATCGCCGATGTGGACTGCGCGGTCGGCGAACGCCCGTGCCTGACCGCCTCCGACGACAACGGTTTCCTCCTCGACGAGGCCGAGGTCATCTACTGGGGTCTGTGCGCAGAATGCGCAGCCTCCTCACACCCCGGGTCACGACCGTGATCACAGCCCGGATCACCCATCACCGAAAGGAACGTCGTGTCTGACGAGCAAACCGCACCCCCCATCGGGGAGGCCCAGACCCCCGCCGGAGAGCCGTCGGGCTCAGGATGTCCCATGCACATCCG
>NZ_MVPX01000245.1:0-1275 GCF_002043085.1 Gordonia sp. i37
CCCCCCCATCGGGGAGGCCCAGACCCCCGCCGGAGAGCCGTCGGGCTCAGGATGTCCCATGCACATCCGCCCACCGGTGGAGGGCGGTGGCAACAACCAGTGGTGGCCGGACAAGCTGAATCTGCGTGTCCTGGCCCATAATCCCGATGTCATCCGCCCGCGCGGCGGCGACTTCGACTACGACGCCGCACTCGCCGACCTCGACGTCGACGCACTCGTCGCCGACGTCAAGGCGGTCATGACCGACTCGAAGTCGTGGTGGCCCGCCGACTTCGGTCACTACGGACCCTTCTTCATCCGCATGTCGTGGCACGCCGCGGGTACCTACCGCGTCGAGGACGGCCGCGGCGGTGCCGGCACCGGCATGCAGCGTTTCGCACCGCTGGACAGCTGGCCGGACAACGTCAGCCTCGACAAGGCGCGCCGGCTGTTGTGGCCGGTGAAGAAGAAGTACGGCAAGGCGCTGTCGTGGTCGGACCTGCTGGTCCTCGCCGGCAATGTCGCCCTCGAGGACATGGGTTTCCACACCAAGGGATTCGCGTTCGGCCGCCCCGACGAATGGGAGGCCGAGGAGGTGTACTGGGGTGCGGAGTCGACCTGGCTGGGCACCAATCTGCGCTACTCCGGTGAGCGCAACCTGGAAAAGCCGCTGGGCGCCACCACGATGGGTCTGATCTACGTCAATCCCGAAGGGCCCGAGGGCAATCCCGACTATCTCGCCGCCGCGCAAGACATCCGGGAGACCTTCGGCCGGATGGCGATGAACGACGTGGAGACCGCCGCGCTCATCGTCGGCGGACACACCTTCGGCAAGACCCACGGCAACGGTGACGCCGAAAAACTCGGCCCCGAACCCGAGGCCGCACCGCTGGAACAGATGGGGCTGGGCTGGAAGAACCCGCAGGGCACCGGCGTCGGCAACGACACCATCACCAGTGGCCTGGAGGTCACCTGGACCCACACCCCCACCAAGTGGGACAACTCGTTCCTGGAGATCCTCTACGGCAACGAGTGGGAACTGACCAAGAGCCCGGCCGGAGCCAACCAGTGGAAGCCCAAGGACAACGGCTGGGCCAACTCGGTGCCGATGGCCCAGGGCGACGGCAAGACCCACCCGTCGATGCTGACCACCGACCTCACGATGCGGTTCGATCCGATCTACGGCGAGATCACCCGCCGCTGGCTCGATCATCCCGAAGAACTGGCCGACGAGTTCGCCAAGGCCTGGTTCAAGCTGCTGCACCGTGACATGGGCCCGGCCATCCGCTACCGCGG
>NZ_MVPX01000246.1:0-13097 GCF_002043085.1 Gordonia sp. i37
GCCGACGTCGACTCGCTGAAGTCGTCGATCCTCGAGTCCGGTCTGTCGGTGGCACAACTGGTCTCGACCGCGTGGAAGGCAGCGGCGACGTTCCGCGGCAGTGACTTCCGCGGGGGCGCGAACGGCGGCCGGATTCGGTTGCAGCCCCAATTGGGTTGGGAATCCAGCGAACCGGACGAGCTGGCACAGGTCATCAGCACCCTCGAAGGAATCGCCGACGCCTTCAACAAGGAGTCCGGTCCGAAGGTGTCCTTCGCCGATCTCGTGGTGCTCGGCGGTGTCGTCGGCATCGAGAAGGCGGCCAAGGCCGCCGGGTTGTCGGTGTCGGTGCCGTTCACACCCGGTCGTACCGACGCCTCGCAGGACGAGACCGACGTCGAGTCGTTCGCCTACCTCGAGCCGCGCTACGACGGTTTCCGTAACTACGAGGGCAAGGGCAACGTACTGCCCGCCGAGTACAACCTGGTCGACAAGGCCAACCTGTTGACCCTCTCGGCACCGGAGATGACGGTGCTCGTCGGTGGTCTGCGCGTGCTCGGCGCCAACTATCAGGGTTCGTCACTCGGTGTGCTCACCGAAACGCCCGGCACGCTGACGAACGACTTCTTCGTCAACATCTGTGACATGGACGTCGAGTGGGCACCGTCGCCGGCCGATGACGGCACTTATGTCGCGACCGATCGGGCGACCGGCGCGCAGAAGTGGACCGGCACGCGGGTGGATCTGGCCTTCGGGTCGAACTCGGATCTGCGGGCATTGGCCGAGGTGTACGCCGAGGACACCTCCACGGAGAAGTTCGTGGCCGACTTCGTCGCCGCGTGGACCAAGGTGATGGAACTCGACCGGTACGACCTGCACTGACCTGGCCGGTCATCGCACCCGATCGGGGGCATCGTCGCGCATGTCGCGTCGGTGCCCCCGATCGTCGTACGTCACCGGGTCACCGGCTCCCCGACTCGGGCGACGAACCGTGCGACCCGCTCGCGTAGCGCACCGATGCGCAGCCGACGTACCCGCTCGGGATCGTCACCGGCCATCGCCGACGACGGCTTGCGTCGCACGTTCTCCGAGCATTCGAAGTTCGCGCAGATGAGGGTTCCGACGGTGTCACCCTTGCGACCCGCGGCGCCCGCGCGCCGCGCGGCGAAGAGGATCACCTCATTGGGTAGCGAAATGTCTTCGCACAGTGCGCATTGCGGTCGCGTGCGGGCCGGGACGGCGCCGGCACGCAGCATGATCCCGGTCGGCTCGGCACCGCCGCCCTCCCCGGAGTCGTCACCTGCGTCGGGGGCGGGAGCGAGAACGAGATACCCGGTGCCCGGTGATTTGGGATCGCGCCAACCGAGATAGTCGAGCCGGTCCCACCGGATGGCGTCGAATCCGTCGGGCATCGGGATCGCTTTGCGTTCACGCACCGAGGTGTTGACGAACGATGCGCGGATCTCTGATTCGGTCATGGGTCGCATGGAAGACTCCTGGGAGATGTGCACCGCGCGAGGGTGAGCTGCCGTGCGGGCGCGGCGTCGACGGCCGGTCGTACGGTGGTGACGTCGCACGGTGGTGAAGGGACGCGGAGCGTGTGTCCGCAGAAATGACTCATCGCGCGAACGCCTCTGTCGGACGTTCGCGGCGTATGCCTGCGGCTATCTGCGGCCGGCGCGTACGCCGGCGACCTCCCGTCGATTCACGTGCGCCAGTGTCATCGTCCGGGGTGCCCGGAGTCAACACGTTTCCCGCCGACAGGCGTGTTGGTTCATGTGCCGCCCCGGGACGTGGGCTCTTCACGTGACACACTCGGCTCATGACCCGATGGGACGGCACGGCGGCGCCACGTGGTGACGACTACGACGACCGCTGGTCTTGCCTGGCCGCCGCGGGCGAGAACATCCACGGTGAAGCCGACCTGGTCGCCGATCTCGCACGCGGGATCGGCGGTCGGCGCATACTCGACGCCGGGTGCGGCACGGGGCGGGTTGCCATCGAGCTGGCCCGCCGCGGTTTCGAGGTCGTCGGCGTCGACGCCGACCCCTCGATGCTGGCGACCGCCCACCGCAAGTCCGGCGACATCCGTTGGCTCCGAGCCGATCTGAGTTCACTCGACGCCCACCTCGACGACCTCTTCGATCTCGTTGTCCTGGCCGGCAACGTGATGATTTTCCTCACGCCCGGCACCGAGGCCGGGGTGCTGCGGCAGTGCGCGTCGAGGCTACGGCCCGGCGGGCTGCTGGTCGCCGGATTCCAGCTCCGCCCGGACCGTCTTGCACTGTCCGACTACGACATCCACGCCCGCTCCGCCGGCCTCGAACCGGTCGGGAGATTCGCCACCTGGGACCGCCGTCCGTTCGCCGGCGGGGCGTACGCGGTGTCGGTGCACTCGCGCCCGGCAGACCGCTGAGATCGGCGCCGATACCCCGGCCCACTCGCCCGGCGGCAGCCCGCGGCAGTGGCTATGCTGGCGGTTTCCCCGAGGGAGGCATCCGGGACACCGGTACCACCGAATTGCCGGGGTAGGTGAAAGGAGTAGCCGATGCCTGCCGCATCCGACAGTTCTGTGCCCGCGGATTCTCGGCCGTCGGCAGTGCGCGCACTCGGGCACATCCGCCTCACCTCGCACAGCGGCGGTGCCGGTGCCCCGGCCATCACCTGGGGTGCGCCGACTGCCCGAGAGCGGGGGCCGGTGATCGCAACCACCACCGACCGCGCCCACCGCAACGTGATCGGGACGCACTCCGGCTCCTACAGCGTCTATCGTGCACTCGCCGTCGCCTCCGGCGCGCTGTCGCGGGAGCATCGGGCCGACCTCACCAACACCTCCCCCACCGACGTCGTCGGGCCGCACCCACAGTGGGCCGACCGCAACGCCATCGTCAGCATCGATCCCTGGGGCGCACTCGTCGCCGAGTCGTTCCCGGAACCCCTCGCCGCGGGATACGACATCCGTCCCACGATCGCGATCACCCAGGCCCATGTGATCCTGCCCGAGATCATCGATGCCATCGCACAGGGCCGCCTGCAGCCCGATGGAGATGTCCTGCTGCCCACCGGCGCGGCACTGGTGACCAAGGCGGCCGTCGAACCCGTGTGGTGGTTACCCGGCATTGCCGACCGATTCGGCTGCAGCGACACCGAATTGCGCCGGGTGCTCTTCGAGGAGACCGGTGGCATGTACCCGGAGCTGGTGACGCGGCCGGATCTGGAGGTCTTCCTGCCGCCGATCGGTGGCCAGACCGTCTACATCTTCGGTGATCCGCAAGGCTTGTCCGATCCTGCCGTCGAACTGACCGCGCGGGTGCACGACGAGTGCAACGGCTCGGACGTGTTCGGCTCGGACATCTGCACCTGCCGCCCCTATCTCACCCACGCGATCGAGGAATGCATCCAGGGAGTCCAGCGCGGCGGGGTCGGTCTGGTCGCCTACTCCCGCAAGGAGGGGCGCGCCCTCGGCGAGGTCACCAAGTTCCTGGTCTACAACGCCCGCAAACGACAGGTTGGCGGCGACACCGCCGATCAGTACTTCGCTCGCACCGAATGCGTTGCCGGCGTTCAGGACATGCGCTTCCAGGAACTCATGCCCGACGTCCTGCACTGGCTTGGTATCACCCGAATCGACCGGCTGGTTTCGATGAGCAACATGAAGTATGACGCCATCACCGGCTCGGGCATCGAGGTCGGCGAGCGCGTCGACATCCCACCCGAACTCATCCCGGAGGATGCGCGCGTGGAGATCGACGCCAAAACGGCCGCAGGCTATTTCACCAGCGGCGCGGTGCCGACCACCGACGACCTGCGTCAGGTGAAGGGCCGGGGGCTGAGCCGATGAGCTCACCCGCTGGTCAGTCCTCGACGCCGTCGGTGGGCACCCTCGACGGGCCCGCCGCTCTTCGGTCGACCGCCGAGATCCGGCGTCGCGCAGGTGATCTCCTCGCCTACGCCCGTGCCGGCCGATCCGCCCATTTCATTGTCGACGACTCCCGCATCGGCACGGTGGTCGAGTTCGTGTCGGCGCTGACGCGCGAGCGCTACCCCGACCTCGACATCCCCTTCCACAGCCGGTGGCGCCACGTCGAGGCCGGCGGCATCGATCGCCCCGCGGAACTCGACGCGCGACTCGGCGACGTCGATGCCGCCGAGCGCGCCCGCACCCACATCGATCTCGCCGTGGTGAGTGTTCTTCTCGACGCCGGCGCCGGAGCCGACTGGTACTTCGACGAGCCGGGCACCGGACTGCGGTTCACCCGCTCCGAGGGACTCGCGGTGGCAAGCGTCCACGCGTTCTTCGGCGGCGTCTTCTCCGGCAGCCACGAAAAGCCCCTACGGGTAGATGCCGAAGGTCTGCGCCTTCTGGATTCGGCGCGCCTGTCAACAGCTTTCGGCATCACCGAGACCACGCCGCTCGTCGGTCTCGACGGCCGACTGCAGGTACTGAACCGGCTCGCCGACGCCATGGCGGCACGTCCCGACGTGTTCGGCACCGGACGTCCGGGCGATCTGTTCGACCACCTCGGAGGCGGCACACGGGACGTCCGGGCACACGACATCCTCACCGCACTCCTCGATCTCTTCGCCCCGATCTGGCCCTCGGACAACCGGATCGACGGCATCGCCCTGGGCGACTGCTGGCGCCATCGTGACGTCCACGGCCCCGGTGCGACCGAGGGATGGATACCGTTCCACAAGCTGTCGCAGTGGCTGACGTATTCGCTGCTCGAACCCTTCGCGGCGGCCGGGGTCGAGGTCGGCGGCCTCGATGATCTGACCGCGTTGCCCGAATATCGCAACGGCGGCCTGCTGCTCGACTCCGGCGTCCTGGCCACGGTGAATCCGGATGCCGCACAGTCGGTGTGGTCGGTCGGCGACGAGTTCGTCGTCGAGTGGCGCGCACTGACCGTCGCCCTGCTCGACGAACTCGCACCACTGGTGGCCGCCGAACTCGGTGTCCCGGGATTGCCCCTGGCATGCGTCCTCGAAGGCGGGACCTGGGCCGCCGGGCGCCGATATGCGGCCCAGCTGCGGGGCGGCCTGCCACCATTGACCATCGACAGCGATGGAACGGTGTTCTGACCCGGGCACCCGGACGTCCACCGACCATCGAAGAAGGGCCACCTGATGAATGCCGTGCACGTCATCGATCATCCACTCGTGCAACACAAGCTGACGCTGATGCGACAGGGCGACACCTCCACCAACGATTTCCGCCGCCTGCTCAACGAGATCGCCACCCTGATGGCCTACGACGTACTCGCCGACATCCCGATGCAGGAGATCACCGTCAAGACGCCGATGGAGGTCACCACCGGCAGGGTGATCGACGGCAAGAAGCTGGTCTTCGCGTCGATCCTGCGTGGGGGAACCTCGATCGCCGACGGCATGCTCACGGTGGTGCCCGGTGCGCGGATCGGTCACATCGGGCTCTACCGCGATCCGAAAACCCATGTTGCCGTGGAGTATTACTTCAAGATGCCTCGTGAGCTCGAGGAACGCGACGTCGTGATCGTCGACCCACTGCTGGCCACCGGACATTCGGCGGTGGCCGCGGTGGACCGGATCAAGGAGTATCGGCCGCGCTCGATCCGGTTCGTCGCTCTGTTGACCTGCCCCGAGGGTCTGGCGATGCTTCACGGCGCCCATCCGGACGTCCCGGTGTTCACCGCGTCGGTGGATCGTGAACTCGATGCCAACGGTTACATCCTGCCCGGTCTCGGTGACGCCGGCGACCGGATCTACGGCACCGCCTGAGCCGAACGAGAGTCAGAGAGCCGATCAATGCCGACGGTACAGACCAGTTCCTCGTTACGATTCGCCTTCCTCGTCACCTGCGCGGGCGGATTCCTCGACAGCTATACCTACCTCGCGCGAGGTGGCGCCTTCGCCACCGCTCAAACCGGGAACGTGGTGTTCTTCGCCGTCGAGATCGCCCAGCGACACCCGATGCAGGCGCTGGCGCATGTGTGGCCGATTCTGGCATTCCTCGTCGGGATCGGGGCGGCGGTGCACATCCGCAAGGGCAGGCTCGATCGCCTACTGCCCCACCCGATCCGGGCGACCGTCGCCCTGCAAGCGGCGATCCTCGCCATCGTCGGATTCATCCCGTCGAGTGCCCCGCACTATACGGTGACGATCCCGATAGCCTTCGTCGCCGCGATGCAGATCGAGATGTTCCGGAACGTCGCCGGGCACAACTACGTCGCCATCGCCACCACCGGGAACCTGATGCGTCTGGTCGAGGCAGCACACGGCGTGGCGGTGGATCGCGACCCGGAATCGCGGCGGCCACTGGCGATCTATCTCGGGGTGGTGGGGATCTTCGCCGGCGGCGCTCTGATCGGCGCACTGACCACACACCTCATCGGCGTCCACGCAGCCTGGATACCTGCGGCATTCCTGGGCGTCACCCTCGCCCTGTTCATCTGGGACGAGCGCGACACCCCCGGCATCGCCGAGACCGACAAACCAGCGCCGTAGCGCTCAGGTCAAGTCGCCGGTGAGATAGTGGGTGATGACCGGACCGACCTGCGCCACGAGCTCGTCGCGATCGGCTGCCACGATCTCGGGCTGTCGGATCACGAAGCGCAGCATAAGAAGTCCGAACATCTGGGAGGCGATCAGCGCCAGTCGCCGCTCTCGGCGGTCGGCGCGGACCGCACCGCCGAGCGCAACCTCCACGATTGCTCCCGGAACGTCCTGCGCCGGGCCGGCGGCATGGTTGGTCGAAGCGATGAGCCGCAGGACGCCGGGAATGTGTGATTGCAACTCCGGTGATTCCCACGCTGCGATGGCCCGTCGCACGAACTCCGGGCCGGCACGCTCGTCGGTCGGCATGTCGACGAACACCACCGACAAGTCGACGGGCGGTCGTAGTGCCTCGGCCACCAGGTTCTTCTTCGGCCCGAAGTAGTGATGGACCAACGCCGGGTCGACACCGGCACGGCCGGCCACGGCACGTACCGTGGTTCGATCGAACCCGTTGTCCGCCAGTAATTCCCGGGTCGCCGTCAGGATCCTCTCGCGAGTGTCGCGCGACTGTCCCGCCGGTGGTCTGCCCCGCGTCCGCCCGGTCATCGCGTTTCCGGGGTGCGGGCGAGAACCAGCATCCGTTCCTCGATGGTCGCCGGGACCGTGGTGACCTCGGCGGAGATGTCGGCATGCGCGAGGATGCCGCGCACCTGCGCCGGATCGGTGTCGGCCACCCGGATGGTCCGGCCGGCCAGGATGACCGGAACACCTGCGCCCTGCAGCGCCGCGAAGGCTCCGCGCCAGTCCGGCGTGTCCACGAGCGCGGCGCGCGTGTCACCGACGACGTCCTCCTCACTGCCCTGCGCGACCAGCCGACCCGCCGACATCAGCAGCAGCCGGTCGCACTCCTGCGCCTCCTCCATGTAATGCGTGGTGACCAGAACCCCCACCCCGGAATCCGCCTGCGCGCGAATGGTGTCCCAGAGCTGCGCCCGGGACAACGCATCCACCCCCGAGGTCGGCTCGTCGAGGACGAGGATGTCGGGATGATGGGCGAGCGCAACCGCGAAGGCGACCTTGCGCTGGGTGCCGAGCGGCAGATTCCCGACGAGGGTGTCGGCGTAGCCCGCGAGATCGGCGGGGACCGTCGCATCACCGTGATAGGCATCCGCGCTGAACGTCATGTTCTCGCGCACGGTCAGATCGCGGTACAGGCCCAGATTCTGGGACACGTAGCCGAGCCGCGCCCGCCGGCGCTGGTCGGGTGGGCCGTCGAACAGGGAGGTCTGCCCGTCGGTCGGCGCGAGTAATCCCAACAACATCCGGATAAGGGTCGTCTTGCCGGCACCGTTGGCGCCGAGAAGTCCGACGACCTCACCCGACTCCACTGACATCGTGACCTCGGACACGGCGACGAAATCACCGAATCGTCGGGTCACCGAACGGCTGCCGAGTAGCGATCCGGTGGCCTCGGGCGTGGTCCCCCGTTGCTCCGCGCTCATGCCGGTGCCCCCTGACTGTTCCGCCGCGCCAAGGAGAGTGCGATCACGATGTCCTCGAGGTCGGGGGCGACCCTGGAATCCGGGGTCGTGTCTTCTTCTGTCGTCCAGTATTCGTGGCGTTGGTGGCCGCGCCGCCACGACCAGTCTCGTCGCACCGGGGTGGCGCCCTCGGTGATGATGCCGGGGAAGCCTTCTCGCACCGAATCGTAGGATCCGTCGACGAGTACGTGACCGTCGTCGAGCACGACGAGATCACCCGCGCGCTCGGCCTCGTCGAGGTAGGTCGTCGACATCAGGACGGCGGTCCCCGCCGCTGCCGTCTCGGCGATCATGCCCCACAGATCGATCCGACTCACCGGGTCGACGCCGGTACTCGGTTCGTCGAGGATCAACAGCGGTGGGCGGTGGATCATGGCCATCGCGGTGCCCAGCTTGCGTCGCATACCGCCGGACAGGTCCCGCGCCATCCGGTCGGCCGCCACGGACAGACCGGAACACTCGATCAATTCGTCACGGCGCGAACGGAGTTGCTCTCCTCCGAGTCCGTAGATGCCGCCGACGAAGTCGAGATTCTGCCGGACGGTCAGAGCTCCCCAACTGCCCGGACCGGCCGCGAGGAATCCCACGTGCTTCTTGGGTGGACGGTGCACCTGCCCGGAATTCGGCTGCACCTCGCCGGCGAAGAGCCGCAGCAGTGTCGACTTTCCGGCTCCGTCACCACCCACGATGGCCACGATCTCACCCTCGTGAGCGCGCACGCTCACCGAATCCAGAGCCGTGGTCTTCCCGAACGTCACGGTGACGTCCTCGGCCCCGATCATCATGCGGCCTTCTCCTGGGCCGCGCGTCGATGACCGGTGCCCGGCGCAAGGTCACGACGGAACCGCATGGTTGCCGCGGTGAACACGATGACCGCCATCACGGCGAGTATCAGCAGCGGCAGCCACAGCGTCGAGATGGGCGCCCCACGCAGCATCACCCCCTGCGAGATCATCGTGAAATAGGTCAGTGGCAGCAGATACCCGATCCAGCGCACTCCCGCGGCCATCGCGTCGAGCGGAAAGATCATGCCGGACAACAGGATCTGTGGAAGCAGAAAGAAGAAGGCGGTTTGGATGGCCTGCCCGGTGGCCTGGGAGATCGTGGATATGAACACCCCCAGACCCAGCACCACGAACAAGAACAACGCGGCGCCGATCGCGAAGGTGAGCACGTTGCCGTTGAACGGCACGTCGAACAGGAGCATGCCGAGCACCGTCACGATGATCATGTCCACGGCCGCGACCAGGAAGTAGGGCACGATCTTGCCGAGGATGACCTGGGCAGGCGAGATCGGCATCACCGCAAGCTGTTCGAGCGTCCCGGTCTCGCGTTCACGCACCAGTCCGATACTGGTGATGATCGTGCCGATGAAGGTGAGGATGAGACCGATGATCGCGGGCACCATCACCCACGACGTCTTGAGCGAGGGATTGAAGAGCACCTCGATGTGCACCTTGGCACCGAACTTGTTGAGGGCACCGACCGCCGATTGCGCGGCAAACAGATTGGACCCGTCGACAAGTGCCTCGATGGGCGCCGTCGGCGAGTCGCCGGTCACCATCGCGACGTCGACCTTGTTGTCACGCAACATGTCCCGGGCATCGGCGGCAGTGTCGTCGGTCGACTTGTCGGTCACCTCGAAGTAGGACGGCAGACCGGCGGCGACGGTGTTCGCCTGCGGTCCAACCACCGCCGTCTGTACGGAGGAGACGTAGAAGTTGGCGGCGTATCCGAAGATCACCAGCAACAGCAACGGCATCGCAACCAGCAGACCGAGCGTGCGCTTGTCGCGCACCAATTCGCGGAATTCCTTGATGATCATCGCTCGCATACCAGCGACGGTAGGTCCGCCCAGGTCACAAAGTCAACAGTTGTTGAATTAATTGTCCGAATCGTGGCGCGGCCGACGGTTGCGCGGACGCGAGATCATTTGTGGGGTACGTCGGCCGACAGACCACCGTCCATCACGAACTCGGCGCCGGTGGCGTACGACGATTCGTCGCTGGCCAGGAACACCACGAATGTCGAGACCTCGGCGGATTCGGCAGCGCGTCCCATCGGGACCTTGACCATGTCCTCGGGAATCCCCTCGGTCATCGGCGTCCGGATGAGGCCCGGGTGGATCGAGTTGACGCGGACGTTGTGCGGCGCGAGCTCGAGCGCGGCCGACTTGGCCAGCCCGCGCACACCCCACTTGGACGCCACATACCCATGCGCCCAAGGACTTCCGCGCAGCCCCTCGACCGAGGACACGTTGATGATCGACCCACCGCCCGCCGCGATCATCGGGTCGGCGACGGTCTGTATGCCGAGGAACGTGCCGGTCAGGTTGACGTCGATGATCTGCCGCCACTTGTCCAGACGAAACTTCTGAATCGTCGAGCCGTTGACGATACCGGCGTTGTTCACCAGCACATCGACCTTGCCGAATTCCTCGACGGCCGTGGTAACCGCGGCCTGCCACTGCTCCGGATCGGTGACGTCGAGATGCACGAAGCGTGCGGCCTCACCGAGTTCGGCGGCCAAGACAACGCCTTCGTCGTCGAGGATGTCGCCGATGACGACCTTCGCCCCCTCCGCCACCAGAGCGCGCGCATGCGAGGCGCCCATCCCACGCGCACCGCCTGTGATCAGTGCAACCTTGCCGTCGACTCGTCCCATGCGAGCAACCCTACCGCGCAGCATCTCGAATGAGAACACGTTCTAGCCAGTTCGGCGAGAACGTGTTCTACTGATATGGACACCAGACCAGACAGTTGTTCACCACGGGTGCCGGAAGCGAAGCGAGCGGGCCTGGTTTTCGCGGTCCGGCGCCGCGGCAGGGAGGCAGACATGGGAGATGTTGGCGACCCGGCGATCCGGGTGGCGGTGGTGGGAACCGGCAACGCCGGACGCCTCGCGCTCGCCCAGGTCATCGCCGATCCCCGCTTCGATCTCGTCGCCGTCGGTGTGCACTCCCCGGAGAAGGTCGGCCTCGACGCCGCGACGATCACCGGTGCCGCGGACACCACCGGGGTGGTGGCGACCGAGGGTCTCGATGCGGTGATCGCGGCGTCACCGCAGTGCGTCGTGTACTGCGCGATGGGCGACACCCGTCCGATCGAGGCGACGGCCGACGTCGTGCGGCTGCTCTCGGCGGGCATTCACGTGGTCGGCTCCGCGCCCGGACCGCTGCAGTATCCGTGGGGTGCCATGCCGCCCAAGGCCATCGACAAGGTGGCCACCGCCGCGCTCGACCACGATGCCGCGGTGTTCATCACCGGTGTCGATCCCGGTTTCGTCAGCGACCTGATCCCGCTCGCGTTCAGCGGAACCTGTCAACACGTCGAACAGATCCGCTGCATGGAGATCGCCGACTACGCGACCTACGACGGCACCGAGGTGATGGTGGATGTGATGGGTTTCGGCGCTCCGCTCGATCAGACCCCGATGCTCTTCCTGCCCGGCATCCTGGGACTCGCGTGGGGAACCTCACTGCATCAGATCGCCGCCGCGATGGATGTGACCATCGATGAGATCGTCGAACGTCACGAAAGCGAGCCTGCCCCCGAAGATTTCGAGGTTGCCACCGGAACCATCGCGAAGGGGACGAGGGCCGCGGTGCGCTTCGAGATCATCGGCATGGTCGACGGCAAGCCCGGGATCGTCATCGAACACGTCACCCGCTTGCGTGGCGATCTCCGGCCGGACTGGGCGCAGCCCGCGCAACCGGGCGGCTGCTACCGCGTGGAGATCACCGGCGAACCGTCCTATCGCATCGACATCTGTCCGACGAGCCGCAAGGGCGACCACAACCACGCCGCGATCGTGGCCGCCGCGGGCCGTATCGTCAACGCCATCCCGGCGGTCGTGGCCGGCCCGGCGGGCATTCGCACAACCCTGGACCTACCGCTGATCAGCGGGCCGCGGTTGACCCCGACGGCGCTCACCTAGCTTCGTCGGGCCCGACCACTTCGTAGCGGGCACAGACGAATGCCTCGTTGCGACCGTGGTCGATCAACCGGAGATCGGCGGGGCGGGTGAACAGCGGACGCCCACTGCCGAGCATGACCGGGGCGATGTTGACGATGATCTCGTCGAGCATGCCGGCCTCCGCGAATTGGGCCGCCAGATCCCCTCCCCCGACAACCCAGATGTCTTTGCCGGCAGCGGCGTCGAGGAGGGTCTGTCGTCGATCGGCGAGCGGGCCGGAGACGAAGCGAATCGACGGCGCGACCGGCTCGAGGTCACGGTGGGTGAACACGAATGTCGGTGTCGTATACGGCCATGGTTTACCGCCACCGACCTCGTGGTCGACCACCCACCGGTAGGTCGTGGCCCCCATCACCACCACCCCGATATCGCCGATGAAGTCGGTGTAATTCATCGGGCCGGTCTCGTCGATGGGCTGACGCAGCAGCCATCCGAGGTCGTCGTGGTCGTCGGCGAGAAACCCGTCGAGCGTCGTCGCGGTGTAGTAACGGAATCGAGTGCTCACGAGAGTCCTCCGGTTCGGTTGCGGTGCCACATGATCGGGTCGGGGTCACGGTGATCGGGTGAGAGATCGACGCCCGCGTCGCGCATCATCATCCGGACGAGAACACGCCGGTGGGCGGCGAAGGTCAACACATGCGCGACGATCTCGGACAGCAGGAACGATTCCGGCGGTTCACAGATGGCGTCGATCACGCGGTCGGCCCAGGCGTGGTGACGATCGATCTCCCGGATCAGCGCGAGCCAACGACCCGAGACCTCCTGGTGCAGTGCGATCAAGGCGTCGAGGCCGGTCGGGATGTCGGCCGGCGCATCGTGGCCCTCGATTGCGGCTAGCCACGGCACCTTGTCGGCGACCAGGTGCGCCAGCACCTGCGCGATCGAGTCGTCCGGACCCTGCCAGTCGCTGATCCGGTGCTCCGGCAACCTGATTCGCTCGTACTCGGCGGCCTCGAGTCCCGTGGCGGCATCGAGCAGCGCAGTCACGTCGTCGAGGTCGTGTCGTACCATCAGCGCCACCGGATTGCCCGCGGTCTCACCGTATCCCGCGGAGGTGCCCGCGCCGTCGCAATCCTCGACATACAGACCGGTGGGCGAATGGAAGTGGATACCGTTGGGGGCGGGGAG